>NZ_JBFUKF010000025.1:0-36811 GCF_056400985.1 Mucilaginibacter sp. P4_G9
TCGTAAACCCGCCCTTTTTTAAATACTCGTCTTTTTTCACCAAGTGCAAATCCGATTTCACCATATCAGTAACCAAAGCCTGCAGGTCGTATTTAGGCTTCCACCCTAATTTTTCAAATGCTTTTGATGCATCGCCAATTAACAGATCAACCTCGGTAGGCCTAAAATATTTGGCATCTACCTTTACAACCGTTTGTCCAAATTTTAAGGCATCCAGGTTAAGCCCAAGCTCTTTGGCTTTGTCCTGGTCAATATCAATAATCACACCGCGCTCATACTCATCTTTTCCACTAAATTCCACTTCGATACCAAGCTCATTAAAAGCCATTTTTATAAAATCGCGAACTGTGGTGGTAACACCTGTAGCTATTACAAAATCCTCTGCCTTTTCCTGCTGCAACATAAGCCACATGGCTTCTATATAATCCTTTGCGTGGCCCCAATCGCGCTGAGCAGACAGGTTACCTACATAAAGGCAATCCTGTAGGCCTAATGCAATTTTTGACGCCGCACGTGTAATTTTTCGGGTAACAAAAGTTTCTCCGCGTATTGGACTTTCGTGGTTAAATAAAATACCGTTACAGGCATACATGCCGTATGCTTCACGGTAATTTACTATTATCCAATATCCATACATTTTTGCAACCGCATATGGCGACCGCGGATAAAAAGGAGTAGTTTCACTTTGGGGCACTGCCTGCACCAAACCATAAAGCTCTGATGTTGAAGCCTGGTATATTCGTGTTTTTTTTGTAAGCTCCAATAACCTTACCGCTTCTAAAATACGCAGCGTACCTATACCATCGGCATTAGCAGTATATTCTGGTGTATCAAAACTCACCTTAACGTGGCTCTGCGCTGCCAGGTTATAAATCTCGTCGGGCTGAACTTCCTGTATTAACCTGATTAAATTAGTTGAGTCTGTAAGATCGCCATAATGAAGCTTGAACTTTACATTGGGTTCGTGCGGGTCATGGTATAAATGGTCAATCCGATCGGTATTAAATAAAGACGAGCGCCTTTTAACACCGTGTACTTCGTAACCCTTTTTTAGCAAAAATTCAGCTAAATATGCACCATCCTGCCCTGTTATACCTGTTATTAAAGCTGTTTTCATTTATTATTGACGCAAATACTTATATACTACAATATTATCCAAATTAATTGTAAAAACCTGCTATGGGAAACACTTAAGTTCAATTTCTAACTCTGAATGTTCAATTTTTGAAGATTTGATTTAGGATCTGTTCCTTCTTTAATAGTTTAGAAAATATGATTTAGAATTTCTCTTCCTTAGAATTTAGCGTTTGGTTTTTAAGATTTACTAAATTCCCGCCACCTCGTTTTCAAGTTCCTGGTACCATTCTGCACCGTACTTACGAGTCAGCGGACCTTTCAAAAACTCGTGCACACGCACTTTCAATTCATCGCCAAAAGTACATGCAGGACTGCAAATACTCCATCTATCATAATTCAACACATCAAATTCGGGGTAAGCGGTGATTCGGATGGGATACAAATGGCAGGAAATTGGCTTTTGCCAACTGATAGCGCCCTCTTCATAAGCTTTCTCTATACCACATTTAGTGATCCCGTTTTCCCAGATAACATAAGCGCACTCTTTGTTGGTATCAACACAAGGCGTGGTGTAATCGCCTTCAAAATCTTTTACATAGGTTCCCACCTTTTCAATGGTGCTGATCCCCTTGGCGGTAAGGTAAGGTTTTACTTTAGGATAGATCTCTTTTAAAATATCCAGTTCATCTGCATTTAACGGCGCGCCAGAATCGCCCTCCAGGCAACAGGCACCTTTACATTTATTTAAATTGCAAACAAAATTTTCCTTTACAACATCTTCGTGTACCAAAACACTACCTACCTCAATCATATTTTAATTTTAATTCTTTATTGGATTCAAAGGATATTTCAATCCGCTTGCCGCCTGCAAGTCCATTGTTATACTACCTAAAATAACTTCAACATGCGCCTTTACAGGAATCCTGTTGCCATCATTAGTGATCCAAAGGTACAACTTACTATCTTTCCTGAAAATACGGCCAGGTATAATTGTAGGGTTAAATTTTAAACAGTTAAATGTACCCATACTACACTTTACAACTTCGGTACCTACATAAGTAACACTCAGGGTATGAAAGCCATCCTCCAAAAAATACTGCATTTCAAATGTTTGGCCGATTTTTACCTTTGAAACATCAATTGTGCGTGCAAAATAATAAGCAGATACAAAATCAAAGGTCTTCCCCGTAAACGGGAATACACCTTTATTGGCAGTAACTTTACTTTCCTTTTGATCAAAGCTTACATTATCGGTATGCTTCCATTTACCTTCGTGCCTGTTCTCAGTATAAAAATAAGGTTGCAATGTGTTTTGATCTACATACGATTCGTACTTATTGCGCACTTTGTAAAAAATATCAAATGTACCCGCTGTTTTACCCTCGGCAATAAGGTGAAAGGCCGGCCCGGGAAGTTTTCTATCGCTTGCTTCAACACGTATATCGGCCGCCGCGGCAGTAAAAAAGCCATATTGCATTTTATAATGCAGCTTTTCCCCAACCTTAAAAACGGGCTCGCTAATCTTGGTAAGCTCCTGGGAAAATACAACAGTATTGCATAACATTAATAACAGGAAGCTGGAGAAGTATTTTTTCATTAACACGGTTTGCTTTTAAATAAAGCCGCTTTTGTAAATCATTTAATCGGCATGCGGGTATATGACAACTGCTTATATAAATGGTTTAAATTCATTTTTGTTGTGCACGCATGAAAATACTATCCAATTGCTTACTTATTAACACAAAACAAATCATTAATCCTTGCGCTTGTAGATAGGTACAGTTGAGCAGGGCTCACCAAACATAAGGCTTTTAACTATGGGGGTTAACTTTTTTGTTAATTCAATATAAGCCGAAACAGGCACCGGGATGTCGCCGCAACCTTTTAATACAATCCGCTGCCCGCGATACTGTTCCAAATCAGCTTTGGCGATTTCTTTTTCAAACAGCACTGTTTCTAAAACAGCTATATCGCCAAAAACAACCTCGCGGGCATACGGGGCCATACGGTTTGCCAGCAACATATAAGCCCAGGTTGGCACAATGGCGTCAGCAGTACAGGTAATCCCTACATTTTTACCTTCGTATTGTGTAAAGTCGTGCTCCTTTATAAAATCTCTCAGATCCTTTTCACGCAGCATCAACCCGTGGAACAGGTTATCTTTAATATCATAAATAACACGTTCGCCGGCCGGGTAAAAAGCTGCGGGATCTAAAGTAACCAAACCACTTTGTGCTACTTTATTTACTATGTTTTCCTGTATATCCATAATGTTAAAAATGCTAAGCTCAATATTTAAAAGAAGCTGTCTAAAAATAAAAAAACAGACCGTCTTGCGAGCCACGAAGCAATCCCAAACTATAAAGCTACTCTGTAATGCGGGGATTGCTTCGTACCTCGCAATGACGCGTGGATATTGCTTCATTAGAGGTATAAAACAGCCCTGTATTCCTTATTATTGAGTACCAAGTAATAAAGGTCATTTTTTCAGACGGTTCTAAACGATAAACAAAAAAAATCCGGGAACAGGTTTAATACTGTTCCCGGATACAAAATTACGCTTATTTATATTATAACAGTTTAGCCCTGTTATCTTTTACATTAGCATTATCTTTCAAGGCCTCCAATATTTGCCCTTGCGCACGTTGCTCCAACACCTGGCTAATTTGTTGTTTCTGCCTTACATTGTTAGTAAGCGCTGCCGGATTGGTAAACCCATCAATAAAATATACAAATACACCCTGTAGCCCGTTAACCGGTTTTGACAGTTTATTTGGCTGCGAACCAAATATTGAACCTACCAACTTATATTCTGCAGACTGGCCTGGGATAACCGGGTTGGCAAAAACAATATTTTGAACAGGAACAGCTTTGGTGCCGGCTTTTTGAGCTACCTGGTCAATTGAAGATGACCCGCTCAATGCAGCCTGGAATTTCTCATCCAGCTGTTTTGCTTTTACCTCGTTGCGCACAGCAGGTTCAATTTGTTTTTTTACCGCATCAAGTGATAAAGTACCTTTTGGCTTTATCTGGCTTAAACGAGGAATGATATACTGATCGCCAACTGTGAATACCTTATCAGTTAAATCGCCTTTATCGGCTTTAAATGCCCATCTAACCACATCACGCGCATTATCCAAACCAGGTAAGCCGGCCGCTGTACCGTTAACGTCTTCAGCGTTGATAATTTTCAGACCTTCTTTTTTAGCCTCGGCATCAAAGTTATCTTTTGTTAAAGCTCCTAAAAACCCCTGTGCTTTGCTGTAAGCTACAGTTTGGGTTTTACTGCTTGACTGTATTGGTTTATCAACAATAGCAACTTTCACCACTTTGATAGAACCTTTTTGATCCTCTACCTGGATAATGTGAACACCAAACTGTGAGGTAACTACAATTAAATCGCCTTTCTTAGCTTTAAAAGCTGCATTAGTATATTCGGGAGTAATCTGTCCCTGGCCGGCCATAGCACCGTTAACATCAAATGCAGGGATATCTCCGCCTTTTACAGCGCTGCCTCTATCTGATGAAAAAGTGGTTGCCAATTCGGTAAATGATTTACCACCTTGTATCAGTTTTTTAATCGAATCCGCTTTGGCAATAGCTTTTTCTATACCACCTTCGGTTTGTGGGTTAATTAATATATGCCTTGTTTTAACCGAATCAAAAGTGGTTTTAACATCACTTAGCTTAGCAATTTTATAGCTACCGTTTGATACATAAGGACCATAAACAAACCCCTTGGCAGCATTAAACATTAATGTATCCAGTTTGGGCTCAAGCGTTCCCTTTTTTTGGAAGGTAAGCGGAGTTTTTGTTTCAGAGTTGATTTGAACAAAAAGCGAATCGTTAGAAGTTACTTTGATACTATCTACCAATTTATCAACCTCTGTTTTTATAGCTACGCTATCTTCTTTTGAAGGTGCCGCGTTAAAGCTTACATATTCAAATGATCTTACTTCCTGCGGAATTTTAAATTCGGTTTTATGCGCATCATAATACGCGCTGTAATCACCATCTGTTAAAGTAACTTTTGAATCGGGGATAGATGCATAATCAAGTGTAGCATATTTAAAATTAACCAACTTGTTTTTTGCCAGGTAATCGTCATTAGCTTCCAACGAATTCACATATAAGCCATTGGTAACAATAGTCACATATTTCATTTGTTGTTTAGCTGCGATTAACTGCTTTAAAAACTCGGCCCATCCTTGCTTTTGAGCAGGATCGGCTTTTGAAGAATTTAAATAGGCTAAAAACTGGTTCAGTTTATTCCTGTCAAATGCACCGGTTTGCTGATCGGCAAACTGACGGGCAATCTGTGGGTCGGGATTATTACCGTTAACCATTGCAGTACTCTCATCCTCGCTAACAACTAATCCTAATTTTTCAATTTCCTTTTTTAGGAGCAATTCACTCAATACCTGATTCCAGGTTGTTTCCTGGATGTAGTTGACAATTTGCGGCGAAATACTTTGCCCCGATTGCTGCTTAAATTGATTTGTATTTTGCTCAAGTTTTTTATTAAACTCGTCAAACGGAACTTTTTCGCCGTTTACTACGGCAAGTTCATTGTTATCGTCCTTAAAAAAGGAACCTCCTGATCTTACTACCTCGCTCACGATGAATGCAAAAAGAGCAACCCCAATAAAGATTGCGAGGATTTTCCCCATTCGTTCGCGCAAGAAACCCATTATACCCATTTCTGTAATTTATTATATTCTTTTTAAAGAGGGCGCAAGATACAATTTTTAGTAAAATTCTATAACACAAAATTTTCCTGAAAAAATTAACATTATTGTGTCACTTTTTCATCTACATGAAAAATACCCGTACTGCTTTTAAGTGTTGGATGCAGAAATTTATCGTCGCTCTCAAAACTATCCCCGTTCATTACATTACCCCCTACCATGGTTACCTGAACCGGTTTGTGCGAATACACCTTGCTAGTTGTCTGATCCCAGTACAACTCATCAGATTTATAGGTTTCGCCCTTAGCATTAGTAGCTACTACGTTTTTGTGAAACTCAATAAATTTTTGATCATTACGCGATATCCCCGTATCAGCAACAATATTACCCGACTCTTTTTGTGTTTCCTTATCGTAAAATATAACTTTTACGCCACGGGGCATTAATTTGTAAGGTTTTTTAGTTTGATATTCTAATACTAAAGGAGTTATCAGGTGTAACTTAACCCTGGCAGAATCGCTCATGATCAAATCAACACCTTTTGTTGGCGAAACTATAATACCCATCTCGTTGGATGCAATTTCTTTAACCTTGTTCAGGTCATTCTCGCAGGAGGATATACAAAAAGCAAGCAAAGGCAACAACAGCAGGCACAGGCCTTTTATATGTTTTACCCGGCTATACATCTGTTGATTAATCAAACTTATATTTGGTGAACCACTTGTCGTTAAGCGTAAAGCCTAAGTGCAGGTTAATATAATTTTCTTTAACCAGGCCATTGGTCAATGTTCCTCTTTGACCTACCTCGGCCGAAATATTGATTTTATAAAAACTACCATTATTAGGGCGTAAAGGCAAACCTAAACCGGCAGTAATACCATATCTTTTAATCCTGGTATTATTAACAGTCATGTAAGTTTCATCGTAAACACCTCCTATCCGGTAATCAACAGTGGCCAGGTAATTACGAATAGTGGCAATATTGGGTGTATACTGTGCGCCTACATTTATTGTACGGCTGTTTTGCAATCCCTGGTTTACACCAGATATGCTCAGATCAGACCATTGCCCCATTGAATAATCTGCTCCAACCAAAAATTTTCCATCATTTTGGAACGAGATACCAAAACGGTTTATCTGCGGCAGCTTCAATTTACCTTTAGCAGCCTGCCTGTTTACAACGCTATYAACCGCAATATTAGGATTACCGTTTGCATCATTGGTGTACTGGCTTACAATATAGCTGCTTTGTGAGTTAAGTTTGGTACCTGCCGATGCAGAATAGCCCAGGATAAGATGTTTTGTTTCAGAAAAATCAAAAGAATATTGCAAGCCATAATCGTAATTTAAACCACCGATAGCATTGCTTTGTTCAATTTTTGAATTTAAGGTTCCGGCTAAACCAGGAATCTCGGTTGTACTTATATCCTTAATATTACCAAATATATAGGATACATTACCACCTATTAACAAATGCTTGCCAATGCCAAACCCGTAACCTAAATATGCTTTTGATAAACCGCCATCGCCGCTATAGTTGTAATTGGTAGCATTGGTATCGACCGATGCACCGGACCCCAGGTTACTAACAGATTTTTTATAATTATAACCACGCTCACTGTATGGCAGCAAACCAAAACTAAAGGCCGAACGTTTGGTAACCGGTATGCCAAAGGCAATATGACTAAGCCTGAAATTTTTATTACTTTGGCTTGATTGCCCTGTTTGGCTTAAGGTTGAAAAGTTACTGTAAAGGCCCACATCAATAACAGTTATACCAATTGCACCGTATGACGCTGGGTTTATGACGTTTATATTGTTAAATAAGCTTATTCTGTTTGTTRCCACGCCAATGCCGCCCATACCAATATTTTGTGGCATTAACTGGGGATCGATATCGCCCAGACCGAACCGTGAATATGGAGAGCTTGTGGTAGATTGTGAATGTGCTGCAAATGCGATAACAGCAAATAAAAGTGTTAAAAAAAACCTGGTATATTTAATCATTATGCTTTTGTATAGCTGCGTTTAATCCTTTTAAAACCAAATAAGGCTCAATTTTTATATAGGGGGCAAAGATGCTATTTTTTAATAGCGTATCAAAAAAAATACTGTCGCCCCCGCTCAGTACAATATTCAGTTGGGGATTGTTGGCTTTGTAGCTTTCAATAAACCCGGTTAGCTCATATTTTATACCATTTTGTACGCCAGAGCGTATCGCGGTTTCGGTGCTGCTACCATACCCTGCGGTAAAATCCGCATCGGCATTTATCAGCGGTAAACCAGCCGTATAATTGTTTACAGCCTTATAACGCATATTTAAACCCGGTGATATACTGCCTCCAAAATAATTACGGCTGCTGTCAATATAGTCATATGTTATGCAGGTACCACCGCTAATAACCAGGCTGTTTTGGCCAGAATATACATGACTTGCCCCTATTACAGCGGCTAACCTATCAGTACCAAGTGTTACAGGGGTTAAATAATGGTTTTGTATCCCGCCGGTCATTGTACTGTTGAAATAAATGAGACGAATGTTTGCTTCCAAACTGGTTAGCCAGGGCTCAACATCCTTTTTAACCGATGATACTATAGCCCTGTTAACTTTATACCGGTTCAATAATTCATTTAGCCAGTTGGCATCAACCTCATCAAACTGTTCAACCGCAAGCAACTCATCCAGTTTAAAAACCGCAATTTTTGTAAATGTGTTACCAATATCGATAACCAGGTTGGTCATCAGGCCCTTACTATTGATAATATAGATTCAAAAATTGCCAGTCCATCTTCGTTTGCCAGTAAGCTATCGGCAGCGCGTTCGGGGTGAGGCATTAAACCAAATACATTCCGGCTTGCATTACAAACACCGGCTATATTCTGTATGGATCCGTTAGGGTTTGCATCTTCGGTTATATTACCAAACTCGTCGCAATACCTAAACAATACCTGCTCGTTATCATTAAGCCTTTTAATTACATCGGCATCGGCAAAGTAATTACCCTCGCCATGCGCGATCGGAATTTTGTAAGCCTGCTCCTGCTCTAAACCTGCAGTAAGTAATGATTGGCTTGTTTGTGGTTTTAAATAAATATTGCGGCAAATAAACTTGCGGTTTGTATTATGCAACAAAGCTCCATCAAGCAAACCGGCTTCGGCCAGGATCTGGAARCCATTGCAAATCCCCATTACATACCCGCCTTTTGCAGCAAATTGGATCACTTCCTGCATAATTGGTGAAAAACGCGATATAGCGCCTGAGCGAAGATAATCGCCAAACGAAAAACCACCGGGCAAAACAACAAAGTCAACACCCTGCAGGTCATGATCTTTATGCCATAACCTTACAACCTGCTGGCCCATTATTTTTTCTAATACGTATATGATGTCTTCATCACAGTTAGAGCCGGGAAATATAACTACGCCAAATTTCATTTGAATTGTTTTATTGTGTAATAATTGTCTGTCAAAAAAGACGCTCAATAGGGTCTCGCCGTTTTCATATCATTTGCACTTATGTTTATATAAACAACAGCTAATGATGGTTTCACGTTACAAAACTAATATAACCGCTGAAATTTGAACGAATGTAAAAGTTAAAATTTGTTAAACTGAAAGTAGATGATGCTGATTAGCAGCAATAAAAACAGGCTTTCGTAAAACCATTTTTTGGTGGCATATAAAAAATAATAGGCAAAAAACACCGCAGCAGGCGCTATACACAATAAAAAATGGCTAAGATGGAAAGATGAGTTGACGTAAAACGAAAATGCCGTTATTAAAAAAATAAAAAATAACAGCTGAAAAGATTTACGGATTTGGACGTAACTTTTAAAGAAATTTTGCTGCAATTTAAAAATACAGAGCACCAGTATCAGTATAACCGAAGTGAGCCCAATGCTACTATCATACCCACATCATAGGAAATTGATTTTGCATCATCGCCTTTATATAGGTTCATAAGTTTAGAGAACATCCATATCAGCAGAAAATTACAGATGAGCGGGGCACTTAAAATCAAAAAGGGCGAAAATAAACCCGATAGTGTTACATACATTAACGCGGGCAAAAATGTAGGCTTGCCTAATAAATTATAGTGATTTATTAAATAGTTAAGTAACAAAGCCTGTATAAACACCAGCACAGCGGCCAATAATATATTTACACCGGGCGAAAACGCGTATTCATATGCTACCGGCACCAACAGGCGCGCAAATGGTTCAACAAATACAAATTCCAATTTATCGGGCACATGCAGCAGATAGCCCACCCGCGACAGGAAAAGCATAACAACCAGCCACAAAATATTCAAAGGATTAAAAGACCGGAAAGCCTGGATCATATAGGGCGATAATTTGCGGGGGTAAAATTAGTACAAAAAGCCAAAGAGTTGTAAAAGTTTTCCGTGCAAAAAAACGGCCAGCCACACTTAGTGGTAAAATTTTGTGCAACGCTCAAGGTGGAAAACTATAAGCGGTTAGAAGAGATTACTTCGTACCTCATGACATTTTAATGCCCGAACTACCCCCCCCTACACCATAATCCTCGGCAGCCTCGCATATTGATTTACCAAATTATCAACTATCTGCGCTGTTTCATCCGGAAAATCAACTACTACCTTTTTATCATCGCTTATCCATTTATTTAAATGAGTGGTAAAAGTTTCATTGATCCCGGCGATAACCGGCACCCCCAGTTTTGATGCTGCCAGGGCATTGCATTGCTGCTCATACTGGCCTTTCATGGGTATCATCATCACCTTCTTTTTCAGGAACAGCGCTTCGGCAGGGCCTTCAAAACCACCACCCGTAAGCAGGCCTTCGCAGCTGGCCAGGCTTTTATTAAAGGCCTCGTTATTTACCGGAAAGATCTCGACATTGCCCGATTGAAAAGGCGTTTTTTGTCGTTTTGAAAATATCTGCCACTTAACATCGGTTACTGTACCTAAGTGCTTTAGCAGGGTTTTATCGTCATAAGCAGGCAGGTAAACACTGTAATGGCCCAGGTTACTGGTTTCCATCTGGCGAATTTCACTACGGATAACCGGGGTATGTATAAAATCGTCATAGCGCTCAAAATGAAAGCCTACATGATGAGTAGTGGGCGAGTAATTTTTTAGCAGCCACTGGGCAAAAGGATCTTTTTTTGTGGGTCGGGGAGTATTTGGCGATACAAAGGAGCATTGATGACTTAACGATACAGATGGAACTCCCTGGAATTTACAGGCCCATGCACTCACCGGTTCAAAATCGTTAATAATCAGGTCGTATTGTTTTAAGGGCAGGCTGCGCAAATCGTGTATAAACTGGCGCAGGTTCATAATTTTCCAGGTAGCCCAGTTATCAACCCCGCCATTGGTACCAAATACAAAACTAACACCGTGAAATTTGTATTTGAGCGGCTGCGATAAGGAAACCTCGGCCTCGGTACCGCTCACCAGCAAATCAACCTGGCCATATTGCTGCAACAAAGGCACAATTTCGCGGGCCCGGCTAATATGCCCGTTGCCGGTTCCCTGTATGGCAAACAATATTTTCATGTAAATATAATTAGGGGCAATTTAGTAATTTGAACCGTTTTGGGGTTATTAAAAAAAAGTTCAAGCATTTTTTCGCACTAAAATGCAAAGGGAAGTTTGACTTTGACCATTGATCTTCCTTAATTGCAGTTTCGAAGCAATCCCCGACGGTACAAAGCAAACTTTCATATTCGATCTTCAAATTGGGGGGCTTCATACCTCGCATAAACGAGTTAACGTAGTTAGGTGAGAAAATACATTTACTCCGTCTCCTGCCTGAACCTATCCAGCAGACTTTTTACATCCATCTTGGCATCCAGGTCTTCGGCATCAGTTTTATCATCTTCGTCGGTATCGGTGTGGAAGTCGTCGGCCCTGTATTTAAATATCGTCCAGTTACCATCCTGGTATTCCAGCGAGGTAAGGCTCTCTACCCAATCGCCGGAGTTTAGGTAAAGTACTTTACCAGTTTGCGCAGTATCCACAATCTCCCTGATCTCGGCGTGGTGAATATGGCCACAAATCACATACTGGTAGCTTTTATCAACAGCCAGGTCGGCTGCGGTTTGTTCAAACTGGTTTATAAATTTTACGGCCTCTTTAAAGCGGGCCTTTATCTTTTGCGAAAAGCTCATTTTTTGCCGCCCGATAGCGGTTAGCAGCCAGTTGGTAAAACTGTTGATCAATATCAGGGTATCATAACCCACGGCACCTAATTTAGCCAGCCATTTGGAATGTTGCATGGTTACATCAAATATATCGCCATGAAAGATCCAGGCTTTTTTACCGTCAATATTTAATACTACTTTATTAAGCAACTTGAATGAACCAAGGTCAAAATCAGCAAATTTGCGTAGCATTTCGTCATGGTTGCCTGTAAGGTAATATACCGGGATACCATCGGTAACAAATTTAAGGATGCGGCGCACCACTTTCATATGGGCTTCGGGCCAGTATGATTTACTAAACTGCCAGATATCAATAATATCGCCGTTAAGGATAAGTATCTTAGGCTTAATGCTTTTTAAATATTTAAGCAATTCTTTTGCGTGGCAGCCATAAGTACCAAGGTGCACGTCGGATATAACTACGATATCAACCTCACGTTTTGCCATTAAAAATAAGGGGTTAAATTCTCAGCCGGCAGATTTTGCCGGTTATTGACTTTGAAAGAAATACTGAACAAACGATTACTCGTCGTCGTCGTCTTCATTAACATTTAATTCATAAGGGCTGATATAGAAAACGCCTACCAACAGCAACAAAGCTATAACAACCAAATAACTATACTCAAAATTCATCATAAATGATTTTTACAAATATCAGAAAACCAACATTATCATACTGTTAAGACTCTGTTAAATGTAAAAGGTTTCATAACTATAAAAATTTTCTTTTTATCCGGCCCAGTTGTTTTAAATGATGTTCCAGGTGTATCCTGATAAACCTGAACCATTGCCTGGCATTAAGCATCCCCATGCGCGGATGTTTATAACGGCTTGCTGCAGAGGAAGCTGCAATAAGCGGCATAGTAGTTTCTACCCGCTTACGGCATTTGATGATCATATTTTTCGCCTCCTCCTTACTGATCTTTGCGGCCGCCATTTTATCAGCTACAGCATCGGGCACCTTCCTTTTTACAGGGGGAAACACGCCAAGCATTAAACAAAAGCGCCCTTCCCAGGTAAGTCCTTTTTTAGTTGGCGGGCAGTTATTATGTGTGCACCTTTCCAATGCTATTGATGAACCTAAAGTAGCCTGCAATATATGACTGTAAACTTCGGCGTATGACCAGCCGCCATCAGGTGGTGTTTCTGTAAACTGCTCATCGGGTATGCTATCCAGCTGCTCCCGGTAACTGTCAAGGGCTGCTTCAATGGCGTAGCGTTCTCTGGCAATACTCATAATATTAAAGTTAGTACTTTTAAATAAGTATTGTTTTTAAAATATTGTTATCAACTCCTTTAAATGAGTTACCTGCAAAGGCACATCATCCGGTTTAGGGGCGTTGAATGGATTGAAATAAATGGCATCCATACCAAAACCCAAAGCACCATAAATATCGGCCTCCAGACTATCCCCTATCATAATGCTTTCCTGTTTATCGGCACCTGCAAGGTCTATTGCGTGTTGAAATATCGCTTTATCGGGTTTATTAACGCCTACATCTTCGGATATAACGATGTTTTGAAAATAGCCCGCAAGGTTGGTACCGGCAATTTTTATCCGGGTAGAATCTTTAAACCCATTAGAGATTAAATGCAGGGTGTACCTGGTTTGCAAATATTGCAACGTTTCATGCGCATGCGGAAATAGGTTTGTTTTTGTAGGACAAAGCTTTACATAAGCATCCTCAAAATCAACCGGCATAAGATTGGGATGTAAGCCCAGATCGGTAAAGGTTGATTTAAAGCGGGCATCGCGCAGCTCATCTTTGCTGATCTCGCCCACATGATATTGCGCCCAAAGCCTATGGTTGTTGCGGGTATAGGTTTCAATGAACAGATCGGCAGATGTAAGCCCGATATTTTCCAGTTGATGAATATGATACAGCTCATGCAAAGCTTCCTCGGCATTTTTATCAAAATCCCAGATGGTATGATCAAGGTCGAAGAAAATATGTTTGTATTTTCTGATGCCGGATGATGGAATTTCGATTTCGGATTTCATTCTAATTTTATTTGCCATACTGAACAGTGGAGCATCTATCGCCGCCATACAAAGTTCGCTATTAGATCCTTTACTGTTGTTCCAGGATAACAAATTTCTACTTTTTTCTTTTAGAATTTAAGATTTCCTTTTTAGAGTTTAGGCTTTTTTAACGGTATAACCGCCGTTGCCTCAATCTCAATTAATACATCATCCCTGAACAGTTTACTTACCTCCACCAGTGTGCTTGCCGGCGGACTTTTAAGATTTACGTATTTATCCCGCACCTGCCTTACAGCCTGTACCTGGCTCACATCCCGCAGGAAATAACCAAGTTTAACTACATTATCCATTGTGCCGCCCGCGCTTTCAACAATGCTTTTGATATTTAAGAAAACCTGGTCGGTTTGTTTGGACAGGTCATCCTTACCAACAAGAATTCCGCTTTTATCAAAAGCCACCTGGCCGGATAGTATGAGCATTTTGCTGTTCCCCAAATTGATAATTGCAAACTGCGAATAGCCTTTGGGGTTACTAACTGATGGCGGGTTGCTTAGTTTTACAACTGAGGTATCGGCCTGTGAGAAGGCCAGTTTTGAAATTAATAGTAACGGCAGCAAGAGTAGCTTTTTCATTGTGCGTGTGTTTGGTAAATGACAGATCTCAAAATTACATTGCCAAATTCACAATTAAAAGGCCCATCATTATTGCTTTACCGGGCATATAAATCTATATCAAACAACTTAGCTGATTTCCCGGCTATTTTTGATGGCCAAGCAATTCTTTGAAATCGGCAAGCGAAATGACATTAATTGCAGGAAAGGATATTGATTTAAGCGCTTTAAAGTGTTTGTCATCCGTAACCAGGAAATGAACATTGCCCGCGAATGCACAATCTCATTACTGAGATACAATTCATACGCATTTTCATAAAGTCTATCGAGAATAATGGCGAATGCCGACCGACGGGAGATGGATCTGAGCAGGGCATTAGTGTCGAGCACAATTTTTAGTGCCGGTATTATTACTTATTAAGAATTTCTTGCAATTTTTCATTTGTGTAGCCTTTTTCGTCCCAAACTGCATCGGCTTTATCGCGGGCCTTATCCAACAAAAACCTGGCAATGAGATTTTTCAGTTCAGCAAGGTGTTTATCGGGAATATCGGCACTAAAAACTTTTAATAGTTCGGCCTGTACATTGCTAAGCGGGGGATGGACAGAAGAAATATTCATGATACAAAATTATTTTATAACAAAAATAACAATTAACAGATTAATAATTTATATGATCCAGAAATTCCTTATTCTCCTCAATTGGATTTGAGTTCTAAACAAACCAAAACGGCGAAGCCCGCTTTAAAGCCTTTAAATGTTAAAAATCGAACATCCCAATTCCGAAACGGCGAAGTCTCTTTAACACCTTTGAAAACAACTATACGTTAAAAATAAGTTACACCTTCTCCCCAAACGCCAGATCTCCTGAATCGCCCAAGCCCGGCACAATGTAAGCCTTGCTGGTCATTTCATCATCAATGGCGCAAAGCCATAATTTTGCTTTAGGCAAATTGGCACGCACATGGGCCACACCTTCTGTACTGGCTATTACGGCGGCTATGTGCAGCTCCTTTATTTTAAATTGGGCCATCAGCTCTTTGCAAACTGCTACAAAGCTTTGCCCGGTGGCCAGCATGGTATCGCATAGGATCAATACCTGGTCGTCGAGGTTTGGGGTCGAGATATGGTCCACCTGGATAATGAATGCCCCTCCTCTTTTCACCTTACGGTAGGCCGTAACAAATGCGGATCCCGACTGATCAAAATAATTCATAAAGCCCTGGTGAAACGGCAATCCGGCCCTTAAAATTGTTCCCAAAACCGGCTGATCAGTTGGTACATAGATATTGGCTATGCCCAAAGGGGTTTGCACTTCTTTAGACTCATACTTCAGCGTTTTGCTCAGCTCATAGGCCAAAATACCGCCCAGCTTCTCCTGGTTACGCCTGAAACGCGCTTTATCCTGCTGGATCACGGCATCGCGTAATTCGGCGAGGAACTGGTTAGCAATGCTGTTGGTTTTGTTGAGGACGAAAATCATGCTTAAAATTAATTCTTTTTGAGTGAAAAGTGACATGATTTATTAAGCAAATATTCCCCATGAGGTACAAGATTCTGCTTGTGGCCGGGCTAATTCCCCGATTATGTGATTAAAGGAGAGCGCCAACTTGCATCTGCAGTCCTTATCGGAAACATCACTCATCTGGCGCAGCAAATACCCGCCACAAGCTAAAATCCTGGTTTTTTATTTTCAAGCGGCCTGTTCCGCTTAAAATAATTTCTCCTGCGGCGGTTTAGCGCCAGCTAAGCGCAAATAAACGGTAGTTTGGCCCCTGTGGTGAGTTTGGTGCTCAAAAGCTTTAGCGAAAACCATGCTCCTGGAAAGATCAAAGTTGCCGAAAAGTTTAACTTGCTCATCAAGCTTTTGGGGCGTTACCTTTTTAATTGAATTTATCATAAAATCATAGCTTTCCATCACCGTTTTGGTGACACCTGCTTTTGATTTGTCGCCTGTTTTTTCCAGTGCTCCCAATTCATAAGGGCTTTTTTCGCCAGACGCAGCCGACGCAAACCCATAGTTGGCATCCGAAAGGTGAAGCATCTGCTCCGCAAATGATCGCATCTCGGGCGTAGGCTTTAAAGCGTAACCGGTTTCTGGCATAGCATCAAGGTATTCTTTGGTGTAGGCTTTTGCCCGTTCCCATTCTTTCAGCATACCATCGGTTGCTGTTTGCGCTGTAACAAAGCTCGTGAAGCTTAAAAACAGGCATAGTGTTGCTAATAGTTTTATTGCTCTCATAATAATATGGTTTATAGCAGTAAATATCGACTATTTATTGCAAAGCAACCTATTCTTATCTTAAGAAACAGCCGCAAAATGATTAAGCTTGCGGGCTGATAAACCTATCCAAATACTTCATAAAGCCGATCTGGTAAGCATTAAACCCGAAGTTGAACATTGGCATGCTGCAACGCCGCAGGAGGGTTTCGTGCAGATTGTAATGAACCCCAATAGTAAAAATGGTGCTGTTACCTGGCTAAGTAGTGTAACCGGGCAGGAATACAAAAGCAGCAAATAATTTATACGCTTGGCGCTACAGAGATATAAAAAGCGGTTCTTATAAACTTTGCCAGGCAAAGATTGTAGTAACTATGAAAAAAGAACTACCATGGAAATAAAACGTAGCGGCTCACAGCCATCGGGAAAAGGTCCCGCAGAATATTTTACCGGATCGGTGCGAATCGATCCGCTTAATAGTCCACCAGAACCGGCCCGCGTTGCTATGGCGCTTGTCACCTTTGAACCGGGTGCCCGCACTGCCTGGCATACGCATCCGCTCGGTCAAACCCTTATTGTTACCGCAGGCGCCGGCTGGGTGCAACGCGAAGGAGATACACGGCAAGATATATACCAGGGAGATGTTGTTTACTTTTCGCCTGGCGAAAGGCACTGGCATGGGGCAACTACTACCACAGCAATGAGTCACATTGCCATCCAGGAAAAGCTAAATGGATCGCCTGTAGATTGGATGGAACAAGTGACAGACCAACAGTATAATAGCTAATTAGCCTATGGTTGGTAATGATTTTGTCAATTAAAAGACTGCCTGAATTCCAATGGCGAAAGATTGATTTTGCTTTTGAATAATTTGCTGAACGATTGCGGATGCTCGAAACCTAATTCATAAGCAATTTCACTTACTGATAAATTGGTAGTGGATAGTTTTTCTTTTGCTATTGCTATTAATTTATCGTGGATGTGCTGCTGGGTGCTTTGGCCCGTCAGCACTTTTAATAAACCACTTAAATAATTGGGCGATACGTTTAACGCTTCGGCAATGTAGCCAACGGTAGGCAATCCTTTTGGAGCTAAGGCGCCGACGGTGAAGTATGCTGTGAGGATGTCTTCTAAACGATTGAGGATCTTATGATTGGCAATTTTCCGGGTTATGWACTGGCGCTGATAAAATCTTTCGGAATAAGTGAGCAATAATTCAAGCTGGGCAATAATAATATCCTGGCTGAATTTATCAATGTTTGAATGATACTCCTGCTGAATATTTTGCATAATACCGCCAATTATTGTTTCTTCTTTCTCTGAAAGAAACAGCGCCTCATTTACCGAATAGTCAAAATATTCGTATTGCTTTATGGTTTTGGCTAAAGGCGTATTCCATAGAAAATCGGGATGGATGAGCAGCATCCATCCCGACTGCTTTAATGTTGTATCTGGCTCAACCTCAATTCTGAAAACCTGGCCGGGCGACATAAAGAACATAATACCGTCATCAAAATCATATTCCTGCTGCCCGTATTTCATCCTTGCATTGAAATTCCTTTTCAATGCAATCGAATAAAAATCCTTTACTAAGCTTGTTTCATCGGCGGGTACCTGCGTAACCGTTTCTAAATTTATCACGCTTATTAACGGATGCTCCGGCTTAGGTAAACCCCTAAACTTGTGAAATTCGTTTATCGTTTTAAACCGCCGGGGTTGCATGTTTGCCATACTTCAATGTACTTATTTTTATTTAAATGCTGCAGCAAATTCTTTTGCAAAATCTGTCAGTTTTACTTTACCCATAACCGCGGGTTTATTGCAGTAATAATCCTCTCCTAATGCGCCGTTATGAAGGCTTGCGTACATTTCAACCAAACCGGCAGCAATACGTGGCTGCATTCCGGCGGCTTCTAAGCCACTTTGCATTTGGCCGTTGCTAATAAGTATCCATTTCAAATCGGGCTTCCCGATAGCAGCACCTAAAATACCTGCGGTTTGGTTCCCTGTAAGTTCCTCACTCGCTACATACCGCACTTTTTTGCCGGCAAGCGGTGTTTCCAGTTCTTCGGCAACCGCAGCTGCAATATCTATAGGCGACACCCATACTATCTTGTCGTCCGCGCCATAGTTTGCTGCAATAAAACCCTGGTTTTTTATCAAGGCTATATAAGCATATAAATTGTAATAGAAAGCCGTGGGGCGCATAAAAGTGATGGCAATACCGGCCAGATTACTCAGTATAACTTCTACATCATGATGAGCAAGAATGATGCCCGAGTCCTTATCTAAATGGGCACCAATGCTGCTGAGGTGAACCACACGCTTTACGCCAGAAGCCCCTATGGCTCCTGCGTAGTTATTGCCGATTCTGTGACAATAGGCCGTCAGATCCAGGTTATGATCGAAGTAGTTGGCTGGCGGCACCATGGTGTACACGGCATCCGCTCCGGTAAAAGTAGCTGTCAAAAAATCAACATCTTCCAACGCGCCGATGGCAGCGTTGGCGCCCAGCGCCTCAATATCTTTTTGCTTTTCGGGATTGCTGCTGATAACGGTAACCGCATGTCCTTTTTGCACTAACGCCGCTGTGAGTGGCTTGCTGATGTGTCCCAACGAACCTGTTACTATAATTTTCATCTCTTTGTTTTTTGTTGCTTCAAAGTTCGGCAGCTGGAAATAAGCATATGTAGCCAAATCTACTATTGTTGTAGCCGAATACTTTAGAGACAGTGTTTCCGTCTGCAGTCGATGCCGGGAGAAGAAGAGACAAAAGGGCAAGGAATTGTGCGATTCCGGGGTTAAAAACCGGCAAGTAAAATGAGCAAAAAGGCTGTACCAAGTATGATATTATTGGACGGCAAATACAAAACACGCAGGCGGTTATATTTATAAAAAAGGTAATACCCCATGAAGTAATATTTTTATATTTGCCTGTAAAACTTGATCCTTGTCTTATACTATTACATCTCCTTTTAAAGGTGCACTACTTTTTTTTTCTATCTTCTTTTTAACGTTAGTTAAAGGATATAGTCAGCAATTTTACATAGCAGCATACAGTCAGCCTTTGCGGCTTCAACGCGTTACCTTAACACCCCAAGGGCCAGTGTCTGAATTAGTTGAAGGATGCGGAGCCGATAATTTTTTTTCTGTAGCCATATTAGGCAATAAAATATATTACAGTAACGGTAATGCGATGTTTGTTGGTGATATTACGGGAGGTAACTCACCTGCCATTACCAATTGTACTTTTTTGGGAGCCGGCAATTTTGGCAATGCACTTACAATTGATAAGCAGGGCATATTATACTATGCGGCAGGTAACCAGTTATATTCATTTAACCCGACTAATGGAACGTCAATTTTTATAGGGACTATGCCTTACACCGCACAGGGAGATCTGGTGTTTTATAACAATGAATTATATATGGCTGCAGGCGAGGGTATAGCCAGGATCGACTTAGCAGATGTTACCCGGAGCACACTGTATATACCCATACCTAATGAAACCATTTATAGTTTAACAGTAGCATCTGTAAATGGAGTTGCCAAGGCATATGCTTTTTCCGAATATCCTGTAAGACAGATTTATGAGCTTGATATGCAAAACAGGGTTATCAAGGGCGTTGTCGGTGTTTTACCATATCAAACCCTGGATGCCGCAAGTAATGCAGAAGCAGGTACTGTGAAGTATATCGAGATCGATCATGTAAGCACCAGTCAGGAGTGTAATGTATTTAATAAAGGGCGTGCAGAAGTTGTTACCAAACCGCACACCGGTCATTACACATATAAGCTAAATACCGGGCAAAGTAACAAATCCGGCATTTTTGATAATCTTAATCCGGGCAATTATACGGTAACTATTTCATCAGATGGTACAGAGCCCCCAAACCAGGTTAGTTTGACAGTGCCTGATTATGCTATTGGTAATCCGGCTATAACCTTTACTAAAACTAATCCCATTTGCTCAAATAAGGGAAGTATTAAACTTGATGCAGGTACTGCAAACGCAACACATAGTATTAAGTATAATAATCAAATTTTCAGCTTTGACCACACTTTTACCGACTTAATAGCCGGCAATTATCATTTTACCATATTGAATCAAAATGGTTGCATAACCGACGAAAAAGATTACACCCTGCTACAGGATAATTGCCCGCCAATACCAAACCTTGATAAACTGATACAGCAAGAGTGTGATGTTTACAATCGGGGCAGTGTAAAAGTGATAGCCCCAGCTCACACAGACAATTATACTTATACTTTAAATGGTATAACTAATGCAACCGGTGTTTTTAATAATCTAAATCCGGGAAACTATACCGTAATTGTAGAATCGGACCGGCTGGCTGAAGCAACAAGTATGGATATTGTAGTGCCTGATTATTCAATTAACAATCCGGTTATAACAATTACCAAAATCAACCCTATATGCGATGCTAAAGGCAGCATTAAACTTGATGCTGGTTTGGCCAACGCAACCTATAGCATAAAGTACAATGGCCAGGTTTTTCCCTTTGATCATACATTTACCGGCTTAACCGCAGGCAACTATCATTTTACTATTCTAAATAAAAATGGTTGCATAGCCGACGAAAAGGATTACAACCTGCAGCAGGAGAATTGCCCGCCAATAACCATTAAGGATGTGCAAACGCAGGCTGAATGTAACGTGTACAGGCAGGTAAGTGTAAAAGTAATTACCCTGGCTCATCCCGATACTTATACTTACACCTTAAATAATGTGAGTAATAATACGGGGATATTTAATTTTCTTACACCGGGTACCTACACATTAATAATCAATTCATCAGGAGGCGACCATAAAGAACAGCAGGTAATAGTTCCCGATTTTACATTAAGCAATCCGGTTATAACAATTACCAAAACCAATCCTTTATGCGATGCTAAGGGCAGCATTAAACTTGATGCTGGTTTGGCCAACGCTACTTATAGCATAAAGTATAATGGCCAGGTTTTTACCTTTGATCATACATTTACCAACTTAACCGCAGGCAGCTATCATTTTACTATTCTAAATAAAAATGGTTGCATAGCCGACGAAAAGGATTATACCCTGCTACAGGATAATTGCCCGCTTATAACCATAAATGAGGTACAAGTGCAGGCCGAATGTACCGCTTACGGCCAGGCCAGTGTAAAAGTAGTTACCCAGCTTCATCCTGACATTTACACCTATACGCTAAATAATGTGAGTAACAATACAGGGATATTTGATTTTCTGATACCGGGTCCCTACACGTTAATAATCAATTCATCAGGCGGCGACCATAAAGAGCAGCAGGTAATAGTTCCCGATTTTACATTAGATAAACCTGCCCTGATTTATAAGGTTAAAGCCTCAGTTTGCACATTACTTGGCGAAATTAAGTTTAGCATAAATGGAAATGGTGCTGCAAAAGTGAAACACGGTAATGATGTATTTCCAATTGATCAAACCATAAAAGGTTTAACCCCGGGACCTAATCATTTTACAATACTTAGCCAGCAGGGTTGTATTTTAGATGAAATTGACATTGATATAACGCAGGATAAATGCGAGCCGGTAGTTTTCCCCAACGCATTTACCCCTAATGGCGATGGTACAAACGATACTTTTAGACCTAACCAGGAAAGCAACCCGCTCAATTTTAAACTGATGATATATAATCGTTGGGGTAATCAAATGTTTCAATCATCAAGTATTTACCAGGGCTGGGATGGTACTTATAAAGGTAACCCGGCGCCTTTTGGGGTATATTATTGGCTTGCCATTTATAACATGCCCGATGGTAAAAGCTCGCGTCAAAACGGAACAGTTACGTTGATCAGGTAAGGAAATACATTAAAAAAAAGTACCACAGACGGGCTTAAGACTACCCATAAAAACTGTAAATTTCAGCTTGAAAATTTCAGCCGCAGGCTGATGTTTTCATTACAGGTGTTTTCACCGCAGCACTTCCAGTTTAAGAAAAAGAACATCACCGAAGAGTGCAAACACCAATCATAAGCTGAAACATTACACGTAGCGATACTGTTACAGTTTGGTTAACAAGCGGTTGCCGTGAATCATTACATTTGAATAAAACCTTTAACTATGAGCCAGATCAACAAAGAAGACATCAGCCAGGAAGTGTTTGACCTGTATGATGACTATGCACACAACCGCCTTAACCGGCGTGTGTTTTTAGAAAAGCTATCTCTTTATGCAGTTGGTGGGTTAACTGTACCCGCGCTAATGAGTTTCCTGATGCCAGATTACAAAGGGAACGTGCAAATTAAGCCGGACGATCCCCGCTTAAAATCAGAATACATCAATTATTCCTCGCCAAAAGGTGGCGGAACTATCAAAGGATTGCTATCAAAACCTATAAATGCTAACAAAAAACTTGGGGGCATCATTGTGGTTCATGAAAACCGGGGTTTAAACCCTTACATTGAAGATGTGGCCAGAAGAGCCGCCCTGGCAGGATTTATTTCGCTTGCTCCTGATGCCTTAACGCCCCTTGGCGGTTACCCCGGTAATGACGACGAGGGACGTACCCTGCAAAGTAAAAGAGACAAAGGCGAAATGGAGGAAGATTTTATAGCTGCATACAATTATCTTAAAAATCATAAAGACTGTAACGGTAAGGTAGGTGTTGTAGGATTTTGCTTTGGCGGCGGCATAGCCAATATGATGGCCGTTCGCATACCGGGACTGGCGGCAGCGGTACCTTTTTACGGTAGTCAGCCTGCTGTAGCAGACGTGCCTAAAATTAAAGCTCCCCTGATGCTGCACTATGCATCGCTGGATACCAGGATTACGGCGGGCTGGC
The DNA here is from genome assembly GCF_056400985.1 of Mucilaginibacter sp. P4_G9. Lineage (NCBI taxonomy): Bacteria > Pseudomonadati > Bacteroidota > Sphingobacteriia > Sphingobacteriales > Sphingobacteriaceae > Mucilaginibacter > Mucilaginibacter sp. P4_G9. The sequence goes on from NZ_JBFUKF010000025.1 coordinate 23,591, forward strand.
CTCCCTACGAAGCTGCTTTAAAGGAGAACGGCAAAAGCTACCAGGCTTTTATTTACGAAAACGTAAACCATGGGTTCCATAACGATACAACACCCCGTTATGACAAAGCCGCTGCAGAACTTGCCTGGAAACGCACTATTGATTTTTTCAGCGAGCATTTAAAATAGTATTAATCAAAATAACAGAGGCTGACATGATCAGCCTCTGTTATTTTGAGCTTTATGCCATATTTATTCTCCGATACAAACTTCCTGACTGAAAACAGTCAAGCTTTGTATTACATGGAATTTAATTTCGGCAATGTAAATTGTAGCTTTTACTGTTACAAATTAGGGTTGGCATCCTGTTCAGATTGAGGTATCGGGAATAATAAGTGACTATCATCCACGGTGACACCAACAACGGCCATAGCAGCTTTCAGGCGTCCCAAACGTAAAAGGTCCCAGCGGCGTTGTCCTTCTCCGCAAAGTTCGCGTGCCCGTTCGGCCAGTAAAGCGTCTATAAACGCATCCGGAGTAGGTGTGTTGGTAATGTTCAACTGATCTGTCGGCAATGATAAACCTGCCCTTGCCCTCACTATATTTATTCCGTTAAATTTGTTAAGATCCGCAGGGTTAATATTATTCATGGCTTCGGATTGCAGCAGGTAAACCTCAGCCAAACGTAATACAAACCAATCGCTTCTTGAATTATTATCCTGCTTCCACTGGCTATCCCTGAATTTATAAATAAAGGGAGTTACGGTTTGGGTTACACCCTTGTTATCAACAGCCTGGTTAGATATGCTATAGGTTTTACGCACATCCCGGTTACCGTCGGGAAAGCCATTATTGAAAAAGTTATTCTGAGCAAAAAATGAACCGTACCCACCTAATACAGCGGGATAAAACATACGTAATATAATATTGCCAACGTTGGGCGCTGTGCCAAAGCGTACGGCAAAAACTATCTCTTTGTTATATTTATTATCCGAGCTGAATATACTGGCATAATTGCTAAGCAAGCTATATGAGCCGCCGTCATCAATTACTTTATTACATTCTGTTAGCGCGTCCTGGCTATCGGTAGCCTTTGCTGCAGCTGATTTGGCGCGTGTTAACAATACCTTTGCCAGCAGCGCAGAAGCTGCGCCCGAAGATACCCTTCCCTTATTGCCGGCCACGATATTTTTCTCGGCATAACAATTGGCTTCCGCATATTGAAGATCAGATACAATTTGATCATAAAGAGCTGCAACTGAAGCCTTTTTGGGATACAGATCGGGGGAGGAAGCCGTAACAGGTTCGGTAATAAGCGGTACCGGTCCAAAAGCGTTAAGCAGGTTAAAATAGCCTAAAGCACGCAAAAAGCGGGCATTACCCACAATATTTGCCCTTTCAACAGGGTCCATCGAAATCGGTGGAACGTATTTAATAACGTCATTGGCATTCTTGATCATTTTGTAATCATTGATATACCAATTGGCAATTTCGCCGTTTACAGCGGCAAAAGTATGGTTGGTTAGCGAGTTCCTGTCGGTTGAAGAGCCGGGTGCAGCATACATCAAATCCGAAGCATTGTCAGAAACGGTGTAAACCGTACGCTGATAAAAGGTTTGAGGTTGCATAGTACTAAAAACTCCGTTTAAAGCCGCAACCGCATCGCCCTGGTTTTTATAAAAATTTGTTGGCGTTAAAAAGCTATATGGCTGTTCGGTAAGAAATTTCTTACACGAGGTAAGGCTGAACGTAACTATCGCCACAGCCATTAAAATTCTTATCTTCATATAAATGATATTAAGTATGTTTTTGTTTAAAATCCTAATTTTACCCCCAATAAAAAGGTCCTTGGCGGTGGATATGAATTAACATCGGCCCCAAGATTTAAGTTCTGACTGCCGGGATTCAGGTTCTGTGTACCTGCATTTAGGTTTTGGGCGCCATAGCTGTTTATTTCGGGGTTATAACCGGTGTATTTTGTGAAAGTATGCACGTTTTGTACCGTAAAATATACCGTTGAGGTTTTAAACACCCGTGATTTGGGCGAAACCGGCACATTGYACCCCAGCGATATGGTTTGTATCCTTAAATAACTTCCATCTTCCAGGTAATTATCTACCACACCGGCGTTGCGGATGGATGTGCTGAGAACTCTCGGAACAGTATTGGTGCTTCCGGGGCCGTTCCAGGCATTGGCCTCATAAGTGTAAACGTTTGCTGTAGTTCCGCCGCTGTGAGCGTACTTGGTAAGGTTGAGCACTTTATTACCTTGTACCCCCTGGGCAAAGATGGAAAGATCAAAGTTTTTGTAAGACAGGGTATTGTTTATGCTAAAAATAAACTTTGGAGCTGCCTGCCCGATAATTTCCCGGTCGCTGCCGTTAATTATCTTATTGCCGTCAACATCGCGAATGATGGCGTCGCCGGGTACTACGCCGGGTATACCTGCTGCGGCAATTTGYGCCGGGGTTTGGTATATGCCATCAAAATGATAGCCATAGAAAGACCCTATGGGCTGGCCAACCCGTAAAATGGAAGGTGCAAGGCCATTGGTTACAATGTATGGGCCGGTACTGCCTACCAGTATGTTGTTGGTGCCGTTCATATCCAATACCTTGTTGCGGTTTGCGGCATAGGTAATGGTGGTAGACCAGTTGAAACCTGCCGATTCAATATTTCTTGTAGTTAAAGAAAACTCGATGCCGTGGTTTTCAACCTTGCCCGCATTAAGCAGAATGCTTGAAAAGCCCGACGATTGAGGTATCGAAAAATTGAGCAGCAGATCGCTGGTGGTTTTATGATAATAATCGGCAGTGAGGCTGATGCGGTTATTAAAGAATCCCATATCGGCGCCCACGTCAAATGAAGCTGTCGACTCCCAGCTTAATTTAGAATTGGCAATATTATTTGGCGATACGCCAACCACACGTGTTGCAGACGTGCCTAAAGAGTAGCTGTTAATTGCATATTGAGATAGTGATTGGTACGAGCCTATTTCCTGGTTACCGGTAACCCCATAGCTGGCCCTGATCTTCAGGTCCGAGATCTGTTTTATGTTTTTAATAAATTTTTCTTCCGATGCCCTCCACGCAAATGCGCCGGACGGGAAATACCCCCATTTCCTGGTTGCACCAAAACGGGAAGACCCATCAGAACGCATGGTGAAAGTAAACAGGTACTTTTCCATCAGCCGGTAATTAACCCGGCCGAAATATGAGGCGATGGTATTCCTGTACTTGTTGGATTGGGGCGTTAAAACATTGGCTCCTAAAGCCAGGTTATCGGTACCCAAATTATCTGTAAAAAAGCCCTGTGCACTGCTGCTGAATGCCTTGGTTTTAAACTCCTGTAACGAAACACCGGCTACGGCATCAATTGCATGTATTTTGTTAAATTGCTTATTGAAGGATAACGTATTTTCATTTAACCAGCTGTAGCTTGTATTATTGGATGAATAAGCCGTTCCGTTGGTTTGCTGCCCTATGTAAATAGTGGTAGGCAGGTACGAATTTTCATTGGCAGTGTTATAATCAACCCCAAAGCTGCTTTTAAATTTAAAGCCGGGAATAAATTCATACTCGCCAAAGGTATTAATGAGTCCGCGCGAATTAGCAATACGGTCTGTTGCCAGTTCAAGAGCGGCAACCGGGTTTCCATAAGTGCCAACATACGCAGCCGGCGCATTTGCAAATGTATATGTTCCGCTTGCATCGCGCACGGGTACAATAGGGCTCATGCTCAGGGCGCCGCCGGCAGCGCCATATCCTACCCCTGTTATACTTGGATCCACCGCCTGTAAATTGTATGATATTTGCGAAGAAAAGCCCATCTTAATCTTCTTACCTATATTCCTGTCCAGGTTTAAACGGATCAGTTCGCGCCTGAAGCCGGTGGCTTTCATAATACCCTCCTGGTCAAAATGGTTTAAGCTGAGGTAGTATCGCGCTTCGTTGGTTCCGCCGTTAAAGCTAAGCTGGTAATTTTGTATAGGCGCAGTGCGGTACAGCGCATCCTGCCAGTCGGTGCCCTTGCCAAAGCCGGCAATCTGGTCATCAGTATAAGGTAAAGCTTTGGCGGTGGCTGGGTTAGCCGCGTTGTATTCGCTATAATATTGATTCAGGTATTTGCCAAACTGCGTGGCATCCATGAGGGGAACTTTGTGGGCTATTTGCTGTACACCTGCGTACGATTCAAAATTTATAGCGTGCTGCCCGGCTTTTCCCTTTTTTGTGGTAATAAGTATAACCCCGTTGGCGCCGCGGCTACCATAAATTGCCGTTGCCGAAGCATCTTTTAAAACCTCGATAGATTGTATATCATTAGGGTTGATAGAGCTCAGGTTTCCAACACCTGCAAAGCCATCAACAACATATAAAGGCTCGTTGCCAGAGTTTATTGAATTGGTACCCCGGATGCGGATAGACGTAGCGCTGCCTGGTTGCCCGTCTGACTGGGTAAGCTGTAAGCCGCTAACACGTCCCTGTAACATCTGATCGGCGCCCAGTACCGGTGTTTTATCCAGATCTTTCCCGCTTATTGAAGCAACCGATCCTGTAAGGTCGCTTTTACGCTGGGTTCCATATCCAACCACAATTACTTCGCTCAGTTTCTGGCTGGCTTCGTCCACCTTTAAAACTACATTGATTTGCGTTTTTGTGCCAACTTCTACCGTTTGCGACAGATACCCGATATACGAAAACACCAGTGAGGCTCCCTCGGGCACCGATACATTGTATTCGCCATTTCCATTGGTTACCGTGCCGCCATTTGTACCAAGCACTTTTACATTTACCCCCGGCAAAGGGAGGCCTTTATCGTCAAGTACCCGGCCCTTTACATCTATGTTTTTAATAACCGAACCCTTAAGGGCTATAATCACCAACCCGTTATCGGTTGTCTGGTAATCAAGGCCTGTATTTTCAAGTATCCGGTGTAATACATCAAGCAAGGGCGCATTGTTAACATCAAGTGTAATTTGCTTGTCTTGCGGCAGCAATTGTTCGCTATACAAAAAACGGGTTTTCCCCTTTTGCTCAAGCGTATAAATGGCCTTTTGCAGAGACGCATCTTTGAGGTTAAGACTAACCTTAACATTTTGCGAATAACTGTTTGCCGATACATTCAAACAAAACAGAAAGGTGAGAACAAAAGTCCAGTTAAGCATCAATAAAAATTTTCGGTAATGGGGCACAGAAAATACTTTACCATGAAGTATTTCTTTTTTCATAATTTTACGGTGTTAGTAATTAAACAATCGGTTAGTTATCAGCAACATCCTGTTGCTGATTTAATGGATCGATAATACAGCGGGGAATATTCGAGCATTTCCCGCTTTTTTATTGCAATCCTCTTCTCTCTTTTAGTTAATGGTCACTACGTCATTGGCGGTTATCTTAAATTTAAATGGCCTTATAATTTGCATTTCTGTTAATGCCTGGGTTAGTGTTTCGTTTTCCAATATGCCGGTAAACCTATAGTCGGCGGCGGTTTTATTATTGATTTTAAAAGTTACGTTATACCATTTCTCCAACCTGGGTATCAGCTCTTCAAATGATTCATCTTTAAAAACCAGTTTGTTTTGCAGCCACGCGGTTTCTTCAATATAATCCTTGTTTGATATTTCAACCGGTTCAATGTTTTCTATAACCAGCTGGTTATGAATGGGAGGGGCTGCGCTTTTATCAATATGCTCATTTAACACGCTTTCGTTTAACGCGAGTTTTTCTTTGGCACGAAGCAATATCTTCCGTTGCGGATCGCTGTTAAGCGATAGTTCTATCAATCCCCTGATGAGTGTTGTCTCGGTAACAGGATCGCCAGGATAGGCTTTGATATTAAAAGCAGTACCTAAAACTTTGACGGCTATTTTTTGAGTATGTATTATAAAAGGATGCTTTTTATCTTTAGCTACGTCAAAAAAGGCCTCGCCGTACAGCCTTACCTCCCTGCGGTCTTTATACAGCATGGCATCATCATATTGAAGCCTGCTATTGGTATTTAGCCAAACACTCGTACCATCCGGAAGCACTATCTTTTTGCGCATGCGCTTACCGCATACAATTTCGGTATCGGATGTGGATGAAATATTGTTGCTTTCTTTATTATGAGATAAGAGGTAAAAAGCGAAACTGCTTATCGTTATCAACGAGGCAGCCATCAGCCAGCGCGTAATAAGCCTCCTTTTTAAAGTGGCCGGACTTTTCTGTTTATGATCAGCAAACTCATGCCCGTATTTTTGCTCGTGCAGGGCAAAGGTTTCATCTATATCAATTTCTGCCGGAAGTTCATTTTTAAAAGTAATCTGGTTTAATACCTCTTCGTAATATAAGGCCTCGGGGAATAATGCCAGCAGTTCATCCAGTTCCCGGAGTTCCTGGCCGGTAGCCTCACCAGCCAGTTTCCTGGTTAATAACTGTATGATCCTTTTCTGTTCCATCAATAACGAAATGTTTGGTTATTAAGCCGAAGGACAACGAAAACAGAAAATCTCCCTAAAAGAAATTAATATTTTTTTACCGGACTAAGATTAAACTCTTTTTTAATAGAGACAGACAAGCGCCTGGTTGCAATAACAAGCTGAGCATCAACTGTTTTAACGGATATATCAAGAATTTCAGAAACTTCTTTGTAACTCAGGCCATCTTCTTTTACCAGCCTGAAAATTATTTTACACTTAGTGGGTAATTCGTCGATGGCATTATTGAGACTTCTCCTCAATTCATCATTAATCAGTATCCACTCCGGGGTAGTATTATCAATTCGTAAATTAACAGAAATATCATCCAAAGAAATTATCCTGCCGCCGGAGTTCTTCTTTAACACATTTAAGCAAAGATTTTTTGCAATAACAAAAGCATATACTTTAATATTATTGACGGACGTAATAGCATCCCGCTTTCGCCACAAAGTGATCATTACATCAGATGCTACTTCTTCGGCCAGCTCGGGCGATTTTAACAGGCTGTAGGAAAAGCGTTTTATTGATGGGAAAAGCAATCCAAATAACTTTTTGTAAGCAATATAACTGTCGTGTACAGCTATTTCTTTTACAATATCCGTTAATTCAGATAAATTGTGCGACATTTCTGATTGCTTAAAATTAATATAGGTTTATTGCGATACAAGATCAGTACCTGCAGATACAAACTAAAATAAAATAATTGTATTAAACTAATGGCATTTACAAACAAGCTCTACCCTAACTGTGGAAAGCTAATGTGCTATATAGATGTAAATCAATATATAGGTTGCAAAAAAAGCTTCTGATTACACTAACTGGTCGGTTAATGGAACAGGGAGATTCAAAAAAGCACCTTAATTTTTTTTTCTTTTAAGAAAATATTATGGTAAATACACTGAATGATTAGCCAATTTCGCTTAATCAAATATTTGGAGTTGGCTGGTGTTTTCATTGCAGTACTTCCGGTTGACTTGGGTATATGCAGACTGTCGGTAATATTTGAATTATCGATCCAAGCGAAAGATAGTTACAAAGACTGGAGCCAAACGAAGACCGTCATTACGAGCTAAAATCCTGGGACTCTGAAGTGGGAATGACGTATATCGCATGGCAGCGAGTCGACTCACCCCGACGAGGCTACGCCCGTCTGCCCTCCGCTTCGCGCATAGAGGGGCAAAAAGATAAAAAAATGAACTTCACCCTCTATGCGGCGTAAGCCGGAGAGAGGGTCGGCCAGCATAGCGTAGCCGGGGTGAGTCGTGGCCAGCGTTTAAGTGAATGTTTGTGTAAAACCAAACACGCCATGGGTAGGACCGAAGCAATGACGCGTGGTTGCTGGCCTTAATTGCCAGACGAGCACAATCAGCTAAGCGGATAGGGCTTGGTTGTAATTTTCTTCCAAATAGAAAATCCACCATAAATGAACATCAATCCAATAAAAAGGTACACCCAAATTGAAATATTGCGACCAGCGATCACCAGGTAAAGATAGGGCATGCTAAAACTAAGTGAAGCGAAGAGTAAGGGAATAAGAATGGCCTTTTTTGCTTTTAAATTCTTTAGTACCCAGCCAAGAAATGTAAAAAATCCTACTTTGCTGACCAGGTATAAACTGCCGAGAACTAAAGGATCAACCTCGTGCTTTTCTCCCAAACCTATCACCCAGGCTTTAAATACCGCAATATACTCCATCATATATTGCAAGATAGGTATAACAATCTTACTTCTACCAAAACAATGCGACAAAGTGCTGCCAGGAAGAATACAGAGGCTATCACCAAGGGGCTTTTCGGCTTGTTGTTGTCTCCACAGGTATTCGGAAGTTTATAAAGAAACTGGCCCCGTGCGATTCCCTCCCAACGGGAGGTGCAGGGAGGGGTTTTTACACCAAGCTTTTACGTTTGATTAGCAGCGGTCCCGTCGTTCGCAAAACCCCTTCCTCCTCCTTCCCCAAGGAAGGAATCGCACATGCCCCGCCTTTTTATAAACTTCCGAATACCTATGTTGACCACACCAAACAGTGGCGGCAGGGCAACGCCTACAAGGCGAAAACTATTTTTTTCAAAGGATAAAGTTGTTGACATAAGGTTGTCATCACTCACGGATAATATTGCAATGTTAATTGACAGTAAGATTATTAGCGGCAACCTTAAAAATGAACACGATGGAATATAAAGACGGAGTAATTGCTTTTTTGGGCAAAACAAGAAAAGACTGGAGAAAATGGCTGGAGAAAAATCATCAATCAGAAAAGTCTGTCTGGCTCATTATTTACAACAAATCGAGCGGGACTCCCAGCATATATCACAACGAAGCGGTGGAAGAAGCGCTGTGTTTTGGATGGATCGACAGCGTTAAATACAACAGGGACGGTGAAAGCAACTACCAGTTTTTTACGCCGCGAAAGCCTAAAAGCAATTGGAGCAAGGTAAACAGAGAACGGGTAGAAAAGATGACAGCCCAGGGCTTAATGACCGAAAACGGTCAAAAATTAATTGATTTAGCAAAAGAAACAGGAACCTGGTTGGCATTACTGGATGTTCAAAATTTAGTAATTCCCGGTGATTTACAAATACTGTTTGATAAAAATGAAAAGGCCTTTAAAAACTTTACAAACTTCTCCCCATCTTCTAAACGGATAATTCTCGAATGGCTTTTAAATGCTAAAACACCGGTAACCAGAACTAAGAGACTTGAAGAAACTGTAAAGCTGGCAGAAGATAACATAAAAGCCAATCATAACTGGAAAAGTAAAAAGGAAGCCACTAACGACGTGTGTTGAGCAAAAATGGCTTGCCTTTGTTGGAGTTGTCTCCATAGGTGTTCGGAAGATTATTACTTATCCCCATAAGTGGATAATTTAGCTTACCAAACAAGTTATCCATCAGGTTATTTTGTGGCATGGAAGTCAGCCAGCTACTTTCTTTGATACCAGAAAACGTGCTTAATGAGTTGGCCGTGTCGACTAATGTTGACAAATACGCCAAGAAACTTCAGGGCGAGTTGATTTTCAAGCTGCTATTGCATTGTATCTTGTCTTATAAGGACAATAGCTTAAGAACAATGGAATCTGCTTATGAATCTATGGCCTTCCAGCTATTAAATGCCCAAAGGAAAAGCGATAGCATTCGCTTTAGTTCTATTAGTGAAAGGCTTTCCAATATTGAACCTACTTATTTTGAAAAGCTTTACAACATCTGTATTGAGAGGTACGCCAGTTTGTTATCAAATACTAAACCCGCTTTAGTTAGGTTTGATTCGACAATTGTAGCTTTGTCGGGCAAACTGTTAAAAGTCGGTTATAATATTAAAGGGGCAGACTCTGAATATCTCAGGCAGTTAAAGTTTACGATTGGGTTTTCTAATTTACCAGTAGCAGTACACTTTTTTACTGAACAGATCTATACAAGTGAAAATATAGCTTTAAAGGAAGCTATTGTAGCTTTTAAGCCTACAGAAGCGGGTATGATCAGAGTGTTTGATAAGGGAATTACATCAAGGAAGACATATGATGATTTTACAAAAAATAATATTCCTTTTATTTCCAGGATTAGTTTAAAGAGTAAGAAACAGTCTGTAACTGAAAATATCTTACAAGAACCAGTGCAGACAGCCACATTAAATATTATCAGTGATAGCTCAGTTTATTTATTTAAGGCGGGGCCAGTACGAGCAGAATACCCTGTACGATGTATCGAGGCTATAAAAAGAGAAACAGGAGAAGAAATAATCTTTGTTACTAATGTTAATGAGCTAAACGCGGCAGATATTACCATGTTATATAAACATAGATGGGAAATCGAAGTATTCTTTAAATTTCTTAAACAGGAATTAAATTTCAGTCATCTTATAAATAGAAGCGAAAATGGTATTAAAGTAATGCTATACTGTTACAATGATTGCAGCAACATTATTACTCACCTATAAAGAACTTAATGGCCTGAAAGGATATAAAATCATGAAACAAAAGTTTGTTAATGATTTGGAAAAATCACTGATGAAAGATTTTGTTTTTATGTGTGGTGGTGACCCCAATAAGGTAGATACGTTCTTAAAAAGTCCTCCGGAATAATCTTCCGAACACCTATGGAGTTATCTTCAACAAAACCTTTGGAGGATAATGTTCAATCAACCATTGATGTTTCTGCTATCAACTGGCATCGGCTGGTTGGAGACAACGCCAACAAGGGCGGAGGCAACCAATCCGCTGCCTACACTTTCTGTTTTTTTGGTTTAATATGGGCGAAATCAATTGTTTTGGTAAAGTACTCATGTCCGAGAATCAATAATATGGAACTGCCGATATTCACTTTCTGCATTACCGGCAACAAATCCCAGTTATTTGTGGCATGCAGATATACGGCATAATAAAAAATAAGCAGGCAAACAATATTGTAGAATTTAAAAAAATGAAGCCTTGTTTTCATAATAAATACCGTAATCACAATTATGCATGTCCAGAACAAAAAGCTGGAGATTGTAAGCATCAAATCATGCAAAGGAGTAATTACCAAAAACGTAAAAGGCATCGTTAGTATACCCACATACTTAAGGATGTTTGCTCCATTTCTATCCGGTAATTTTTTTGACATATTGACAAAGAAGATAGCACAACTTATTGTGTAGAAGAACATCCCGAAATAAGCCCAAATTCTGGAAGCGTTATGAGAACCATTTACCGCTGTTGTTTTAAACAGATTACTTATATAATTTCTTGTCCAATCGAAACCAATAGAGTTCTGATTTTCATACGTACCTCCCGGATAAACGGCGATTGCAATAGCGAGTAAAATCAACGAAATAGTTAGACCAATTAGAACGGAATGTCTTTTTATCATGTATGAAGTGTATAAGTTTGTAAGCTTCAAACAAAAGATACCACATTTGGTAAATTGTTACAGATCCACAAGCAGTATAATGGATTTTTTTCCTCCGCCCTCGTTGGAGTTGTCTTGAGACAACTCGCCTTTGTTGGAGTTTCTGGGATATCCCTTTCATCTTCAATTACCAAAACAAGTTCCCATCATATCTATTTTTTGAAAAGGCAATGAATTTTCTATAGCCTAAGCGAATACAGCTCAATTAGTTAAACATAAACCTGTTTGGTCCGTTATTAAATTTATGAAAAATATAAAGATCATTTCAGGCAATACTGAACAGCAAGTGTGGACCGGTGTAGAGGCCACCCTGCAAGAAGATACACTTGATTATAACGTGTTAATAAAACAGGGAAAAATACAGATCGAACTATATATTGGCATCGACCTTGGCGGAGGCTTTGAAAGCGGCTCGGCGTTAACCCAGTTGAGTGCGGTTCTGTCGCATAAAAACACCTTCAAATTTGCCATACATGATAAAAGTTTTATTGACCAGGTTGGCAAGTTTTTTGGCATGGAGGATGTGGAGATTGGCTATCCCAGCCTCGATAAACATCTCATTATTAAAACTGATGATAAGACAAAGGTTCGGCATGCTTTTGCGGATGCAGATATACGAAAAGTTTTTTCTACGCTGGAAAGTTTTGATTGCGGAATCCACGTCCATACCAATGAGAATGACAAACAACATGCTTATCTGGAACTAAACATTGATGAAGGTATTATTAAGCCTGCCGAATTACGAAAAATATATCATGCCTTTTATAAGTTGCTGATGAATATTGAACATCACTTAAAAGCCTGAGCTGGCCCATATTTTAAAAGAAGAAACGCGGGCCGATGAAAAATGAAGCGGGAAGCAAACGCCCCCCTTGGCGCAAGTATTGTGAGACTGCCTGCGGGTGGATGACTTGTGACTTATTTTACAAAACATGTTGTAAAGCACATGTCAGCCATCGCTCAAAAGCCTACATACAAGACCTGCGCTAAATTGGGCTTAGGCTATAGCTAAAACACCACGGACATGGTGCAACATCAACCACAGGCTAAATTAAAGCCTACCCCTGGTTTACACCTTTTACATATTCGTTAAGCTTTTCTATATTTTGCTTTAATCCTTCGTCGGCTTTAAACGTTTTCACTACTTGTATAAATTGTTCGTGTGTTTCAAAAAGCATATGCCAGCTAAGGTGTGTTTGCCTGCCCTTTGCTTCAAATTCAATAGTGGCAACAAACTTAGGGCTGCTCACATGTTCATATACTATTTTTTTGAGCGGGATGATCTCTTTAAAAATGCTTTTGTTTTTATAGTCGGTTCCGTCGGGGCCATGCATCACCAGGTCCCATTCGCCTCCGGGTTCAACATCCATTTTACTAATGGTGTTGGTGAAACCATTGGGTCCCCACCATTGGGCAATATGTTGGGGCTGGGTCCATACCTCCCATACCAGTTCAACCGGGGCGTCCAATGTTCGGGTTAAGCGTAATTCGCGGTCGGTGGTGTTACTTTTTGTGTTTTCCATCTCTTTCGTTTTTTAATTGTACTACATATTTTTCAAGGTTATCTAATTTACTTTCCCAATGCTGCCGGTACTGATCTACCCAGGTTGATACCTCACTGAGCTGATCGAGCCTGGCTTCGCAAAAACGGTCGCGGCCATGCTGCTTCACATTTATAAGGCCGCAATCGGCCAGGATCTGGATATGCAGCGAGATAGCCTGGCGTGTAACGGCAAAGTTTGCGGCTATGGTGTTCACGTTATGCGGTTGTGTAGCAATCATGTTAATTATGGCTCTGCGGGTAGGGTCGGCTATGGCCTGGTAAACGTCTCGTCTGGTTTTCATGATTTGCAAGTACTTACTTGCAAATATAAGCGCAAGTATTTACTTGCGCAAATTGTTTTTT
>NZ_JBFUKF010000026.1:0-27337 GCF_056400985.1 Mucilaginibacter sp. P4_G9
ACCAAGCACTGTGCTAATGGCATCAGCCATTTGTTTACTGTCAAAAGCTTTGCGTTTTAAAACTTTTTCAGCATCTACAAAATAGTAGTCGGTTTCATTGTTTTTTACCCGCTTGCCGTACCAAAACTGTTTATTATTTGGTTGCCAGTTGGGTTTAATATTATAATTGATTGCCAATTTTTTCAAGGCCGAATCAAGTTTATCAGCATTGATGTATGATCGTAAAACTTCATCATGTGATGGTAGGTATGGCCTAACAGGCTTCTGTTGTGCATAGCTGCCAGTTGCTACAAAAACCAACACAATTAAAAAAAAAAGAATAAAAATACGAGCKAATACAATACATAGGGATTAGGAATTTATATTGATTAAAATTACTTAAAGTGAAAGCTTTGTTTTGCTAATAAATTAACAACTATTAACCACCAATTACCTTTTAATTGTTAATTGTTTACTTGCCGATAATACGTAACAACCTCACACCGCGCGAAGGAATATTAAAGGCTATATTTACCATTGAGGTGCCTTTACCGGCTCTTTATTATAGCTTGCCAAACTACCAGCCTCTAAAAGCTTAACATTATATACAAATGTCCTGATAAAGAAAAGTTATCTTGATAAAACCAGTTTAAAGTTTGAAAATTCGCCATAAGCGCTTTTGGGGCCATAAGTACATTGATACAAGCCAACCTGTACCTCCTTATTTTCCAAATCTAACCGTAAAGCCGGGCTGCCGGGTAGGTCCATCCAGTTAATATTATCTTTGCTGGTACGCACGTAAAACCAATTACCTTTACGCTGTATCTGCAAATATTTATTATAGTTCCAGGCCGACTGTGTGTTAGTTTGCTGCCTGTTTCCCGCAACAAAATTGGTGAACATATTGCCAACATTCCAGGCAGGGAAAATGCCATTTTGTAATAACTGTTCAGCGGATACATTTTTGTCAATCTCAGTCGCGGCACGCACCATTAACCCGGCTTCGTTGTTGCCTGCAACCTTCTTTTCCGCTAAACCACTTACATCGGTTACCTCCACCTCGGCAACAAAATCACCTTTAACCTTCTTGAACAGAAACGGCCCGTAAGGAGCATTACCATCCCAGTTGGTACCCTGCGATTCCAGCCGGAGCGCTTTATTATTAACAGTTGCAATTTTTGCGGCCATTTGTTTTTCGTCCCCACCTATAAACCCATCCCAAACAGAGCCTGTTGTGCCGGATGATAAATAATCCCGAGCTTTTGAAAAATCATCTGTATAAATAGTGAACTGCGATAAGCCGGTGTTAGCATTTGCCGGCAAACTATTGGCCGTTACATTACCAAAGTTATCCCTTATCTTGTAGCTATACCTATATTGCTCATTAGGCTTAAGTCCATAATCAATATAATAGGGATCATCGGTCCATCCGCTTGTTTTTATGGAATCTTTATTGCTTAGCCCGGTAAAATAATATTGCAGCTTACTTACCCTATTTGCCTCATAATAACCGGCCTCCATCTGCACCATTTGCGGCGATACTGCTTTCGGCATCAACCTATAATTTAATACAGCACCCGCAGGCGGATGCAGGTTTTTCAGCCATGCAGCCGTTATTGATTTAACTTCCTGAACATTCAGGCTATGTTTATATACCGTAAAATTGGTAATAGCCCCGGTAAAACTTTTACCACCGGGCTGTGCTATATATAAACTATCTATGCGCTTTATCCCATAAGCTAATACGGCAGCAGACTGTAAATTGCCGTCAAGGTATTCCTTAACCTGTTTACCTTTAACTGTTTTGATTAGCAGGTGCCATTTACCGGCAGAGGCATTGTGTTGTATATTTGCACTATACTTTTGTTTATTACTATCAAATACAATCAGCGCCTTGTTTTTTTGCAATACCGGGGTGTACACATTTACGGCAATACTATAATCACCTGCTAATACCACCGGCGTTTTGTAAACGAGCGATTCTTTACCCGTAAAACTTAACGCAATCCTGCCAGCTACATCTTTCACTTCCGGTTCAGCATTAACAGGTTGAAAAGCACCGCCATTACCTCCATCATTAGGCCAGTTACTTAACTTACCGTAAGGCAATTTGGCAGCGTCCAGGTAAATAGCGACATCGGATTCCTTAACCTTGCCGTATAAGCCTTTAACCGCTGTATCACTTAACGCTATATCATAAACCTGCAGCGAAGCCACAGCGCCCGAAAAATAAGCAGGACCATTATTCTGCGCTCCTATTAAAAAGTTATTTGCACATTGCAGAAACAGCATTTTATTTTCCTGGTTATTAAGCTTACCATCAACAAATACCTTTTCAAAAGTACCATCAAAGGTAATAGCTATATGGTGCCATTTGCCCGCTGCCGGTGCTCCGTTGGAATACGGAAAATCGGCAAAGCCAAGGTGCCGGGCAGCTCCCATATCTTTATTGTTCCCATATCCAAATTCGGTACATGTAAGCTGCTCGCTGCTTTCGGTCCAGGTTAATAATGGGTTCTCATCTTTTAATTGTGATGTGTGCGCCCAAAAGGATACCGTATAGCTGTTATTGCCGGCCAGCGAAAGCGGTACACCAAAAACTGATTTTAATGATTCCCGGCCGCTAAATACAATGGCCTTTTTACCTGCAACGAAATCAACAAACGGTGCTTTTTCAGCAGCTTTAAATACCCCGCCAAGCGCTCCTTTATTTTTCCATTCATTAACTATTGTACCTGGTTGTAATGCATCGGCATCAATATCAATCAACAAACCTTTTTGGCTATACTTAACCTGTGGCACAGCCTGATGGATATTTACAGGTACAGGTTCATGGCCGCCGCCCCCAAATACTTTCAAATTCCATATGGCTTTATATAAGCCCGGATATTCGGTACCAGTGATGGTAAGCCGTATAAATCTTGCTTTCACATCTCCTTCATCAACAGCCGGACTGCCATGCCAATGGTTATTCTTTTTATCAGCAAAGGTTTGCCACTGTTCTCCGTCAAGTGAATATTCTATCAGGTACTGGTAATACCAGGTTGCATATTCAAATTGCGTTAACACCTTTTTAACAGTGGTTACAGCGCCAAGATCTACCTGCAGCCATGCCGGAGCCGTACTATTGTCTTTTGGTTTCCATAAAGTACCGTTATTATCATCTACCGCGAATTCGGGTTTATAATCATCGTTATAGAATGAAGACGCAGTTACCTTTTTTTGGTGGACCAGGTTGGGATAGTCGTTGGTGGTTTTGGCTAATGAGCCAATGCCCGTATGCGTAGGGACCACCTTTTCAATATTACCTTCAGCATCAAAAACAAGTTTATCTGCGCAAACCTGCCGGTGATAGCCACCACCCGAATGTGGGTTGTTATGCCGGTGATAAATGATATAATAATCATCACCCACCTGCAGGACTGAATTATGCCCCGGCCMGTGTACCGAGCCATCTTCACTTGTAGCCAGTATGGGGTTGTTTTTACCATAAGCAAAGCCTTCCATCGGGCTTTTTTTACTGGTGGCATATTGAACCCGATAGGTTCCATCTTCACAAAAGCCCGATGAGTAAAGCAAATAATAGATGCCCTTGCGTTTGAACATGTAAGGTGCCTCAAAAAAATCTTTAGCTGTAGTATTCGGTATCTGCGCGGTTTTCGCAAAAGATCGCATGTCTGGGTTTAAAAGCCCAACACCGCAGCCGTAACCCGGATAAATGCCCCAGGTTCCCCAGGTCATATAAAATTTACCATCATCATCCCTGAATGTTTGCCCATCCAGCGTAATAACACCCGGGACATATAAGTTTGTTAAAACTGGTTTACCATCTGCAAACAAAGGTGTCCAGGGTCCCGTAGGCGTTGAAGCCGACGCGCCATAGATCTCGACCGTTGGCTGGCAATAGTACAGGTAATATTTACCATCGTTGCCTAAGGCTACATCAGGCGCCCAGTAATTGTGTGTGGTTGGCCAATTCATATCCTGCATGGTCCAGTTCACAAAGTCTTTGGAGGTCCATACCTGCGACGGGCCTAAACCTCCGCCATTGCCATCGGTAGTAGCGTATATATAATAAGTATCCCCAAATTTCTTTACCGTTGGATCGGCAAAATATCCCGGAATAACCGGGTTACCGTTGCCCGCGTTGTTTGGGGTTTGTTGTTGGCCAAAAGCAAGCGATTTAAAGAGCAATAAGCACAATAAAAAAAAGCCCCTCAAAGTTGCGTGATACATATGATTTAAGTATTACAGGTTCTATAGTGATTTAAGTATAGCTGTAGTTTTTTAGTGAAAAGCTACAGCTATTCAAACTATAATTTAAGGAGACAATATCGATGTTCTGAAACTCAGATTTACACCGCAAATTAGCCAGTTGTAACACTATTTTGTCTTCCGAGGGCTGAGATAATATGGGGATTTTATGTAAATAAATACTCGTTTCAGATGCAGAACAGACGGAATATTAGCTATTTAATCATCCATTTTGTCATATACGCATAAAAGCTGCTGAATGAATAAAGCTTTTATTAATTTCAGTCATTGTAAACCCGTAGCCTGCTTTAGTTTAATACCAAAATTGTAGTGTATGAAAAGTAATCCTGTTTCTCGCCGGGCATGAAATTAATAAAAACAATAATTATCCTCCTGCTGGTTTGCCCCGCGCAAAGCTACGCCCAGTCTGTTTATGCCGGGCGTTATAAAGCAATATTTACCGAGCCCCCCAAACAAACACCCACCTCAAAAACACCTGATGCACCGCTTGCCGGTAACGGGGATATCGGCCTGACCATGGGCGGCAGGCCCGAAAATTTATGCTTCTTTTTGGGTAAAAACGATTTTTGGCGGGCATACCCTGTGTATCCCGGTGGCGGCATTGCTTTGCCGGGCGGGTTAACTATTGGTATTGATGCGCTAAAAGGCGCTACCTATTATGCCGAGCAAATACAGGACAAGGCCGTTATTAAAGCATCTTTCAAAAAAAACGAGCTCACGGTTACTCTTAATACCTGGGTAGCGGCTGAAAACAATATGATGATAGCCAGTTTTTCGGCCAATAAAACCTGTCGCCTAAAGCTAAATTTATGGCCGGCTAAAGGCAATACGGCTGTTAACCATGCCGGAAAAACCGGCGATGTTGTTTGGGTAAGCCGTTCTTTTGAAAATACCCCTATGCTGGAGTGGCCCTCGCATGTGGTATTGGCCATGAAAGTATTAGGCGCCGAACTAAAAAATGATGGAACGGTTACGCTACTGCCAAATCAAAAAGTAACCATTTCAATTATCATGTATACCAATCATGATCGTAAGGACTGGAAGGATGTAGCTATTAACGAGGCCCGGTTATTAACACCGGGGCAGATAGGGAAAATACAAACCGTACACGAGCAATGGTGGAAAAGCTTTTGGGACCGTTCAAATATAAAAATTGGGGATACGGTGCTTGAAAAATATTATTATGCTTCTCAATACCTGTTTGCCTGCACCACACGAGGGAATAAATTTGCTCCAGGTATATGGGGCCCGTTTATTACCCGCGACTCAACCTCATGGGGTGGCGATTACCACCTGAATTATAATTATGAAGCCCCTTTCTGGGCAGCATACTCATCTAATTACATCGATTTGGTTGATAATTATGACCAGCCCTTGTTGGATTACATGAAGATGGGCAAATTCCATGCACAGGACCTGCTTCATATCAATGGCATCTATTACCCTGTTGGTATCGGGCCAAAAGGATTATGTACCACGCGTTGGCCGCTTACTCCTGATGAAATGGAAAAACGGTATGGTTCGCGGGAAGATACTATTGATCATGGCTATAAGTTCCTGGGACAAAAAATCAATGCGGTTTTTGGTGCAGGCAACATGCTGATGCGTTTTTACAGTACCTATGATGCCAATTATGCCCGGCGGATATATCCTTACCTGTTGCAATGTGCTAACTTTTGGGAAGACTATTTGAAGCTGGAAAATAACCGTTATGTGATCTATAATGATCATTTTGGCGAAGTAATGCCTAACCTTAAAAATAAAGGGCAATGGCGTAACCAACTGGGTGACTTTAACTCCACACTTTCATTAGGTTTGGTGAAAATGCTTTTTAAGGGAATGATGGATGTGAGCAGCTTTTTAAAAATTGATGAAAACCGGCAGGCTAAATGGCAGGATATCCGCAATCGCATCAGCGATTTCCCCCTTGGAGAAACGAATGGCAGAATTGCCCTGAAAAACGCAGAGAAAAGCCCTTCAGCGTGGGTGAACCGTGTGGACGGATTGTCACGCGTGTCCATTCATGGGCTAATATTGCCCGGGGGTGTTGCGGGGCCAATTAGCACGCCAAAGTTTAATAAAATATTGATTAATGATATATCCCATTGGAAAGATAAGGCAGAAAGCCCGGCAGACTGGGGTAATACCCTGGGCAATGGAATAGAAACTTGCTTCCCCGGAGCAGTACGTGCAGGATATAACCCGGATGAGATTTTAAATTATTTTAAAGCACGTATCGCTGCGCAATCATTACCTAACCTGTGGATCACTCAAAGCGGAGGCGGTACTGAAACTCTTGCTGCCGTACCGCTCACCATTAATGAAATGCTGTTGCAAAGTTATGAAGGCATAGTACGGTGTTCCCCAATTGGAACCATACTAAAGACGCAAGTTTTGATAAACTCAGGGCTTTTGGCGCATTTGTGATCAGCAGTAAATTAAAAAACGGAAAAGTGGAAAATGTTAGCCTGCTTAGCGAAAAAGGCAGAAACTGCACCATGGAAAACCCATGGCCGGATCAAAAAGTGCGCCTGATTCGCAACGGAAAAAATGCGGAAATACTTAATGGTAAAACAATTACTTTTAACACAGGCGAAAACGAAAAAATAATTTTGAAAGCAGCCGATTAAATCAGGGCACTATAGTTTGACCTGATAAATAAATACTAACCTGAAACTAACCGAATAATGAAAAGCAAATTCCGTAATAAATTCGCATGGAAACCATTAGAATTATGGGCACCATTGGTCATCCTCCTGTGCTCGGGCATTTTGATATGCTTGCTCCCTTCTTTTAATAATGATAAAGCAGCCCCGAAAATGGAAGAGCCATCAACCATAACTTTAAAAGTTCAACTGGTTGCAGAAAATTTGAATGCCCCTACAGATATGGCCTTCCCGGGTAACGGAGATGTGTGGATTACGGAGCAAACCGGAAAGATCCGGGTAGTTAAAAACGGGAAATTAAGGGAGGCTGCTTTACTTGATCTGCACAGCAAGCTGGTAAATTTAGGCGATAGTTATGAAGAAAGGGGGCTATTGAGCATTGCCCTGCATCCAAAATTTAAAACCAATGGGAAATTCTATGTATTTTACAGCAGGCCGTCCACTCAACAATCAGATCATACTGGCGTTGTAGCCGAGTATAAGCTATCGGCCGGTTCAGGTACGGCTGAGATTAACAGCGGGCGTATTATACTTACTATTGAAGAACCAGAATCAAACCATAACGGCGGCTGTATCAGGTTTGGTCCCGATGGCTATTTATATATCTCATTCGGCGATGGCGGTGGCCAGGGTGACAGACATGGAAAGACTGGTAACGGACAAGAACTGAATACCTGGCTGGCTAAAATATTGCGTGTAGATGTTAATGCCAGGGTTGGATATACAGTGCCTAAAGACAATCCCTTTGTTGGTAGAAGGGACGCAAAACCCGAAATATGGGCCTACGGTTTCCGTAACCCATACCGGTTCTCCTTCGACGGCGCCACGGGCCAAATGTTTGCCGGCGATGTTGGTCAGGACTCTTGGGAAGAAGTGGATATCGTTACCAGGGGTGCTAATTACGGCTGGCGTTTAATGGAAGGAACACATTGCTACAACCCTGTCACAGGATGTGTTATTAAGGGAATTACTATGCCCATAGCCGAATATAGCCATAAAATTGGGGTGAGTGTTATTGGGGGTTATGTTTATAACGGGCAACAAATGCCTGCTTTAAAAAGCAAATATGTGTTTGCCGATTGGGTGGGAAAGGTGTTCTTTTTGAAAAAAGCAGGGAATAAATGGCAAAGGGGAGATATCGCTTTACAAAATCTTCCCTCAAACCTAAAAATAACCGGGTTTGGTGAAGACCCGGCAGGCGAGCTCTATTTTTCAACCAATCCGGATACCGGCCTCGGAAATACCAAAGGTGGGGTTTATAAGATCATCAAAAACTAAATAAAAAAGAGGCATAGCGGCCGACAGGACGGCCGCTATGATTTTGAACAGGGCTTTTAAAAAAGACGGCCGCAACCTACCTGTAATTTATACTATCAAGCCGTTGCCGCTCTTTATGATCTTTACCCGGTACGGTATCAAAGAAGTACGGTAATTACGTCTTGTTTCGGTAATTGGGAAAAGCAGCAATCCGCCTAAAAACAGACCGGGCCGCTGTAAAATTCGGGCCTGAAGCCATCAATACTGATGATAACTACATATTTCGGCTTTTGTGCCAGGGCATGGAGGCTTGTCAGCACAATAATTACCAATGTTTTTAAAACGATTTTCATAGCTGCTTACTTTACAGGAGTATCAAATAAAGGCACGGTAAACTGGCTGTCAGCATCCGTTTCGTTTTCTTTGGCATAAGGCGAAAATGTCCTGACCGACAATTCATTATGCTTAACCGAAAACTTGTACAGGCGCATTAAACCGTTCCCACCGTTAGGCCGGCTTTGATAATCGTTCAGGAAAGCCTTAATTGTATGCCCCTTATAGGTTTCGGTGCGATAACCCTCGCCATTGTCTCCAACATGTCCGCAAAGCATCATAAACAAATTGGGGTTACTTTTCAGGCTTTCATAAATAGCTTTACCCTGCGCGTTAAAAGGTGCCTGCGGCGTGTTGGAACCGGTTACCGGGTTAAAATGCAAAATGGAGTGGCTTACCACAATTGCCTTGCGACTGGTATATTTGGCTAAAACCTGGTTGGCCCAGGAATACATGCCCGCCTGATCCTCATTAAAGGCATCATATTCCAGGAATAATACAATGAAATCAACGCCGCCGGCAGTAAACAGGTCGTAGTGGCTATCGTTATTCTCGCCATAATGACCGCCGTAATAAGGGCGCCCTTCAAAATGCTTTATACCAAAATATTGGTTATACCCGCTGGTGGAACCTTTAATCGGATACTGCGACGGAAACTGATCATGGTTACCAACAGCCAGCCCATAAGGTATGCTTACCGGGTTTTCCAGACCGTAAAGCGCGGTTTTGGCCAGGTACCATTCGGCCCGTGCTGTAACTGGGTTATCGCCATTCTCGGTAACATCGCCCATATGTGCCACATAGGCTATGTTTTCTTTAACCTGGTTCTTTTTTATCCAGTCAATCTGCGCTTTAAACATATCAAAGTTTCCACCAAGCTGTGCCTGGGCCAGGTAGTATTGCGTATCGGGCAGTACGGCAATGGAAAAATCGCCGGGTTTAACCACTGCGTCAGGCCCTGGAGTGTTTAAAACCGTATCCGTTAATGGTAAGTTATTTTTTGATTGTGCATTATAATTCAGTAACAGTAAGCCAAGGCAAAACCTGGCTGCCAATGCATTTCTGTATTTCAGTATCATGAGTTTTTTGTTTAAAGGTTAAACCATATCCCCGCCTGTAGTTATCCGCAGGCGGGGATGGTAAAAGATGATTGATCAATAACCGGGGTTTTGTGTCATTACGCCCGGGTTCAAATCAATTTCAGGCTGTGGTATTGGATATAAGAGCTTGTTAGCCGTTACATTATAAGTATCCGGCGTAAGGTAATTTACCTGTGTTTTAAGCAAGGTGCCAAATGCATTCATCACCTCAACGGCCCGGCCGGTACGTACCAGGTCGTTCCACCGGTGATTTTCAAAGGCTAATTCCACCCGGCGCTCGTGAGCAATGATATCGCGGAGAGACGCCTGGTCGGCAGTAGCGGTTTCAGGTAATCCGGCCCTTGCCCTTACTGTATTTAATGCCGTTAGCGGCGATTTACCTTGTTCGTTTTCTGCTTCGGCCAAAAGCAGCAACGCATCAGAATACCGGTAGATAGGGAAGTTATCGCTTGAGCCTGTAACCGCGATAAGCGGCGGATGTTCATATTTTTTGATATAGGGTACGCCAATTTTGCCTGCGGCAGGTGCATATCCCACCACACTTTTGTTGGCCGAATAAACAAACAGGTCGCTTGCATTATAAGCTCCTTCAACAATTCCTATCGATGCGTCCAGGCGTTTGTCATTTGGCTCATAAGCATTGATCAGGTCTTGCGTGGGTGTATTCCAGCCGCCGGTTGAACTATTGTTGATCGCGATACCCGTAATAACCGATGTATTGGTGCTTCGCGGTATAAAATGGAAAGGCAACGGATTTGGGGTAGTGCCCAAAACGGTTCCTTCCAGAAACTGGATGTCGAATATAGACTCCTTGCTGTTTTTATTTACCGGTGTAAACGCATCCGCATAATTGGCATTCAGCCCGTAGTTCATACCGGCAAGCGTATTCAGCAGGGTTTCGGCATCGGCCCATTTCTTTTGGGTGGCATAAACTTCAGCCAACAGCATCGTTGCCGATCCTTTGGTGGCCTCTCCCGTTTGCGGAAACCTGGCAGGGGCGTTCAGCTCGCTGATCGCGTCCTTCGCGTCGGCAATAATCTGGCTATATATTGCATCAGCCGCTGAACGTGGTAAAAAAGCTTCATCCACCTTGGTCACTTCCTTTAAAAACAAGGGCACACCGCCAAACAGCCGAACCAGTTTAAAATAGTAGAAAGCCCTTAAAAACTTCATCTGTCCATCAATTGGTGATTTGGTTGCCGCATCAAAATCAGCTGCCGCCAGGCGCTGAATCACAATATTGGTTCGCGAAATACCGGTATAACAATGCTGCCAAACAGCGTTCACATAATCATTAGTGGGCGTATTGGTGAAGTTTGAAATACTTTCACGGTATAAATAGGAGGTACCACGATTGCTGGGATATGGTTGATAAATGGTATTATCCGAGCGCATTTCCGATGTAAAATAATCGTTCACCAAAACATCCTGCAATGGTACATATGCCGCGATGGCAGCCTGTTTAAACTGGTCGGGAGTTTTATAGAATGAAGCACTGGTATAGGAATCTTTGGGTGTAAGATCAATAAAGTCCTTTTTACACGAAAGTGCCGTAAGTGCGATAAAAGCAAAAATGATATATATCTTTTTCATAAAATGTTCTTTTAGAGGGTTATTTAAAAGTTGCTGAAACACCAAATGAAAATGTGCGGGGTATAGGATAAGC
Source organism: Mucilaginibacter sp. P4_G9 (assembly GCF_056400985.1). Classification (NCBI taxonomy): domain Bacteria; kingdom Pseudomonadati; phylum Bacteroidota; class Sphingobacteriia; order Sphingobacteriales; family Sphingobacteriaceae; genus Mucilaginibacter; species Mucilaginibacter sp. P4_G9. The sequence continues at coordinate 11,277 of NZ_JBFUKF010000026.1, forward strand.
ATTTTCATCAACACCGATACCCTGCGTAGGATCAAGCCCTGCGAAGTTGATCTCGGGGTTCATACCCGAATATTTAGTGAATACAAAAGCCTGCTGTACTGATGCATACACTCTCAGGCTGCGCATTAAGAATTTATCGCCCAGGTTGAAACGGTAACCCAGCGAGATATTTTTTGCAGTGAGGTAAGAGCCGTCTTCAACCCATTGCGAATTAACCTGGCGCCCCATTGCTGTAGTGCCGGTTTTTGTACGGGGATAAACGCCTGAGCCCGGATTTTCGGGCGAGCGCCAGCGGTCCGCAGCGGCTGCAAGCATAACACGCGAACCGTCGAGATTGCTTTGATAGGCCCACTTGGCGGCATTTAGTATTTTACCGCCTACAGAAAAGGCCATATGGATGTTCAGGTCCCAGTTTTTATAAACAAAGTTATTGGTAAGGCCACCTGTAAAAGTTGGTGTTGGATCGCCAATAAAGGTACGGTCGTTCACATCATCAATAACCCCGTCACCGTTAATATCCTTCACCTTAATGGTGCCAACATCTGACGCGCTGCCGTATTTTGCCGAGTTGGCCAGGTCATTGGCATCTTTATATAAGCCTAAAAACACAAAGCCATAAAACTCGCCCAGGTGGTGTCCCTCCTGCTGGCGGAAATAATCAGATGATACGGTATTGTTCCTGCGGATGTAACCCGGATTAACGATATCTTTGATCAGGTTGCGGTCAAAAGAAATATTTAAATTGGTAGTCCATTTAAACTTACCTGTAAGATTGGTAGAGTTAACCGTAAACTCGTGTCCCCACAATTCAATCACACCCACATTATCCAGGATACTGGTAGAACCCGAAGCTTTTGGTATGGGGCGTTGCATAATAAGCCCGTCAGAGATCTTATGGTAATAATCGTAAGTAAAATTCAACCTGTTATTAAAGAAGGAAAGATCGATCCCCAGGTCAAACTGTTTGTTGCGTTCCCAGCGAAGTTCGCTGTTGCCCAAACGATTGATGGCTTGACCTGAAACAGCTGCGCCACCAAATTCATAATAATATTTCCCTATGGTTGCCTGCGCATCGTAGTTACCCAAAAAGAAATTATTACCGGTTACGCCATAACTCGCGCGAATCTTCATCAGGTCAAGAAACCGGAAACGCTCCATGAACTTTTCATCACTTACTACCCAGCCTGCTGACACCGAAGGGAAATTGCCATAACGCTGATTCTCGCCAAAGCGGGAAGAGCCGTCGCGGCGAATGGCGCCTTGCAGCAGGTACCTGCCTTTATAGTTATAGTTAAGACGGGCGATGCTTGACAATAATGAATATGCGCTATAGGAACTACCTCCGGCTGATAAGCTGGTAGCTGCGTTTAAATACGGGATATCATTGCTCGGATAACCTAAACCAGTTAGCGTATTACTGGTGCCGCTATATTTTTGAGCAGAGTAGCCAGCAAGCGCTTCCAGGTTATGATCACCGAAAGATTTGCGATAAACCAGGTTAGCCTCGGCGGTGTAGGATCCATTATCTACTGAACTGCTGGTTCCGGTGGCCTGCCCAATCGTTGAAGTCACCACCCCCGATTGGAAATACTGGCGTGTCTCGCTGCCCTTATCTACCGCCAGGTTGGTTTTAATACTCAAGCCTTTTAAAAACTCATAGTTTAAATAGCCGTTTGCTAATATGCGGGTGGTTTTATAATTATCATTGGTGAGGTTGAACTGGGCCAGCGGGTTAATATAAGCCACCATACCGGGCGAATAGGTATCACGGTTATAAGTACCGTCAGCATTATAAGGAGATTTTAATGGGCTGGCTTCAAAAATTCTTTCAAAGAGGCCGCCGACTCCATCAGTTGTTAAACGGTTGTTGTGATCCAGCCGGTAGCTTGGCGCAAGGTTAAAACCTATTTTCAGTTTATTGTTGCTTAAGGACAGGTCCTGATTGATACGCAGCGAAAACAATTTGGTGCCTGTATTGATCAGAACACCTTGCTGTTCCTGGTAACCGGCTATAACGGTTGATGCTGATTTTTCGCGGGCACTACGGATAGTAACATCATAACTTTGAATAGGCGCGGCGCGGGTAAGCAGTTTATACCAGTTGGTGCCTTCGCCATATTGTTYCGGATTTAAATAATCGGCCGGGGTGGCTGTGGTATAACCAGGCTCATATTTGCGGCTATCCTCAAACTTCTCTTTCATGTACTGCGCAAACCTGCGTGCATCCATCATTTTCGGCACACGCTCGCCCGGTATTTTCTGTACGCCGTAATTAGCATTAAATTCAATCTGTGCATCGCCAGGTTTAGCGTGCTTGGTGGTAATCAGCACTACACCATTTGCAGCACGTGAACCATAAAGCGCAGTAGCCGACGCGTCCTTTAATATACTGAAACTTTCAATCTCGGCAGGGTTCATATTATTGATACTGCCAGTAACAGGGATACCATCTACCACTATCAAAGGCTGGTTGCTGGCATAAAACGAGGCCGCACCCCGGATACGGAACTCCACACCCCGGCCTGGCTGACCGCTGCTTTGCGCGATCTGTACACCTGCTGCCTTTCCCTGCAATTGCTGGGCAAACTGCATCACCGGCATATCCTGGAGCGGAGCCGCGTCTACCTGGGTCAAAGACCCGGTGACTTCTTTGATACGCTGTTTACCGTAGCTTACGGTTACTTCTTTTAACAGCATACCTGGCACCAGGCTGATATTCAATATTGTGGTTTGATTGCCGGTAACATTTACATCGGCGGTTTCCAATCGTTTATATCCTACAAATGAAACGGCCACGGTATAAGCACCTTCCGGAATGGCAATCGTATAACTACCATCATTATTGGTCATCATTCCCGATGTGGTACCCGCAATACTTACAGATGCTCCCGGTAGTGGCTGGCCGTTTTCATCGGTAACCTTGCCGCTTATGCGACCTGTCAGTTGCCTGAAGAGGATAATATTACCGGCCTGTTCTTTAAACCCGATCTCCTGGACTTTGAATAACGCACCAAGGATGTTTTTCAGGCTTTCGTTCCGGTAATTTGCCGGACTGACATGCTTACCGGCCAGGTTTAAGAAAACTTCATCATAAGCAAAAACAACATTGGCCTTTTGCTCCAGCTTTTTAATAGCGGTCGAAAGATCTTCATTTCCCAGGCTGATATCCAGGCGGGTGTTCACCCCCTGTGCGGCTAACTCAGTGGCCCGTGCCGATACCAGGCCGATGGTCATTGATATGGAAATTAGTAAAAATGAGATACGCATAATCTGTCTGCATAACTGTGTATAGAAATTCATATTTTTGATTGCTTTGTAATAGGTCAAATAGTTGCTAAGCATTGCAGGCGGGGYCGGCAAACCTTCACCTGCTGAAATTAAAGCCGGCTCCTGCTGAAACAGGACCGGTTTCTTTTTTAAGGCTAATAAATAATTACGTAAGTACCCTCCTTTCTGAAATGTGCATTGTGTATCGCGCTGATAAGCTTCAGTGCTTCTGCGCTGGGTGTGTTACGTTTAATGCGTAAGGTGAATAAATAATCATGTACCCGTTTGTTGCCCGCCTTTAACGTAAGACCGTACAGGTTTTTAAAAACCAGCGACAGCTCATCAAATTTTACGCGGTTTAAATAAGTATCTCCGTCTTTCCAGCTCTGGCTTTGACTGGCGTCTACTTTTTTCTGCTCAAAGGTGCCGCGATCTGTCAGGTAACTGAGTTCCTGCCCCGGCGTGACGAACGACAGCCGTTTTGTTGCTTTGCTTACCCCCACTTTGCCTGTAACCACCGTGATTTTGACATGAGGCAGGCTATGATAGGCGTTAATATTAAATGAGGTCCCTAAAACCTGCACCTGTAACGGAGCCGTGATAACCCGAAATGGTTTACGGGTGTTATGTTTTACTTCAAAAAAAGCTTCGCCTTCATCTAAATATACCTGGCGTATAGCCTTATCAAAATTGGAAGGGATACGCATCCTGCTTTGTGCGTTTAGCCATATAACGGAGCTGTCTGGCAATGTAACCCGCCTAATCTCTCCGCTACGCGTCCGTAAAGTTGTAAATGTTTCCTGAACGGGAGCCGCTGGCCTAAGCAGGTAAAAAACCAGCACAGATGAACAGCATAACAATAAAACACTTGCAGCAATGCGGTAATTGAACCATACGGGCGGCGCGGACTTGTTTATGCTTTCGCTGATCCTTGCGTGCATGGCATTCCTGACACGCTCACGCTCGTCAGCTGATAAAGACTGCTTTTCGCTTTCGGCCTCGTAGGAATCATACCAGGCTTCAATTATGGCTTTTTCGGTTTCATTGGTGGTACCTTTGAGGTACCGGCCAAGTTGTTTTATAAATTTACGTAGCTCCATGGTGGGTTTTCAACATTAAGTCGTCAAAAAGCCATCAGGGTACTTATAATTTACATCACCATTTTGTTAATTAATTGTAAAGCACAAAAAGTATCAGCGCTAAATATGCTGTACTTTGTTCGGGGTGTTTTTTAGCAATTACAATTCGTAGCCGCCGTAATACTTCAGAGATATAATTTTTTACCGTTTGTTCGGCCAGTCCCAGTTCACTGGCAATTGCTTTTACCGAATGGTTTTCGCTGCGCAACTGGTAAACCTTTTGCAGCATCTCGGGCATGTGTTTAACAGCCTGCTCAAGAGTCCGCTCCAACTCAAGGTATCCCGTATGGTCGTGTATCGAATTTTCAAGCAACTCTACCCGCTGCATCGCATCCTGCAGGCGAACATGAGTAACCTTTTGAGACCTGAAATAACTGATTACGCTTAAACGCACCGCACTTAATAAGTATTGCTCTAAGCTGGTTTGGACAGCTAAAGTATGCCTGCGCTGCCAAAGCTTGATAAAAATTTCCTGCACAAGGTCCTGCGCCTGTGCTTCATCATCAAGCCTGGCCCGGGCTGCCCGGTATGACCGCTCCCAGTAACGTTCAAACAGCAGGTCAAAGGCCGAATGATCGTCTTCCCTGATACGCGAAAGTAAAGTAGTGTCGGCAATTTCCATGACTTGTCCGCGCAAACTTACACTACTAATGTTAACTAAACTTTAAGAAAATGATTACAACATGGCTGTCAAGGCTGTATTTTAATAAACTTGCAATCAAAAGTCACACCATAAAATACCGGCGTTGAACCAGTTAAAAAATTAGTTGATCTGCGATACTAAATGATACACTAAACCATGATTTTCTTCCATTTTCCACGCTTAAACAATATATAAGCTGCTATGGCCAATCCTATTTCGGCGACAGGGATGKAAATAAAAACGCCGGTTGGCCCCATTGAAAAATACTTGGCCAATAAATAAGCAAAGGGTATCTGGAATAACCAAAATGTAAAAACATTAATTTTAGTTGGTGTCCAGGTATCGCCGGCGCCATTAAACGCACTGGTAAAAACCATACCTGCTCCGTAAATAATAAAACCGCCGCTTAAGATTTGTAACGATCGGGTGGCCACTTTTTTAACCTCCTCATCGTCTGTAAAAAAAGAGGCAAACAAATGTCCGCAGGTTAAAAACAATACGCTCACAATGCCTAAAAACACAACAGTATATTTTATAGTTTGAAATACCGATTGCTCTGCCCTATCCAAATGTCCGGCGCCTAAATTTTGCCCAACCAATGTTGCTGCTGCATTGCTCAAACCCCAGGCCGGTAGCAGGAAAAACATCATTAACCTAAGTGACGTTTGGTAACCGGCAGAACCATGATCGCCACCTGTTGTAGCAACCAATTGCGCCAAAAATATCCAGCTGCAACTGGCTATTACAAATTGCAAAATACCGGGCGCCGCAATTTTAATAATCGCTTTGATCTGCTGCCAATCGGGTATAAAATAGCTTATTCGGATTTTTAAAGCATTTTTGCCATTAAATAAATTGTAAACCTGGTAAGTAACACCCAAACCGCGGCCAATACTCGTGGCTATGGCTGCGCCCGTTAATCCAAAAGCCGGGATAGGGCCAAGGCCCCTGATAAAAATGGGGCATAAAATAATATTTGCCATATTAGCAATCCACAAACTACGCATGGCGATGGCGGCGTTACCGGCTCCCCTGAAAATACCATTTATTAAAAACAACAGCACAATGATGATGCTACCGCCCATCATAATGCGAACGAATGGCGTTCCATGATCTGCAGTTTCTGTGGATGCACCCATAATCAAAAGCAGGTCCCTGGCATGTAAAAACCCTAAAATACTGATGGCCAGGTTAATAAATACAGCAATTATAATGGTTTGCATCCCTGCCTTTGATGCGGCTTCAGGATTTTTTTCACCAATGCGGCGTGCAACAACGGCCGTTGCGGCCATACTTAAGCCTATGGCCAATGAATATATTACGGTTAATACAGATTCGGTTAATCCCACTGTTTGAATAGCATGACTGCTGTTGTTTAAATGACCTACAAAATAAAGGTCGACCAGCGCAAAAACAGATTCCATAGCCATTTCCAACATCATGGGGATAGCCAATAAAACAATTGCTCTTTTTATGCTGATAGAGGTTAGGTCAACTTCGTGCCCCTTTATTGCTTGCTTTAAAACCGAGAAAAAAGAAGATACCTTACCCCTTGCAGTAACTGATTGTAACATAAATATAAGCTTGTATTGTTTTAGGTAGCGGCTTTTTATATGAGGCCCTGGATTACAAATATAACGAGACCTTTTGGTTACGCAAGCTGCGATTTAGATCAATATAAATAAAGCCTTGAAATATTAATTTTCAAGGCTTTACATTTTTGAACCTAATTCGAAAAAAATTATCTTTTTTATTTATGATTTAATAAAAGCCAAAAGATCTTTATTAATGGTTGCAGCTTCTGTTGTTGGCATTCCGTGGGGGAAACCAGGATATGAAATAAGCTTTCCGTTTTTTACAAGCTTTACAGCCTTTACCGCTGTAAGGGCAAATGGAACAATCTGGTCATCCTCGCCATGCATAACAAGTACAGGAACATCCACGCTTTTAAGGTCCTCCGTAAAATCTGTTTCCGAAAAAGCCTTGATACAGTCATAATGCGCTTTTATTCCGCCCATCATGCCCTGGCGCCACCAGTTGTCCCTGATTCCCTGCGATATTTTGGCTCCCTCACGGTTAAATCCGTAAAAAGGCATGGTAAAATCCTGAAAATATTGTGGCCGGTGTGTTGCAGTGCCTTCGCGGATCTCATCAAATATGGACATTGGAATTCCGTCAGGATTGTTTTCGGTCTGTGCCATGATGGGCGTAACCGCACTGATCAACACAGCTTTGGCTACACGGCCTTTTCCATGCTTTGCAACATAACGGATAACTTCGCCACCACCTGTAGAATGGCCAATGTGCACAGCGTCTTTTAAATCAAGTGCCTGGGTAAGCTCGGCCACATCGGCTGCATAGGTATCCATATCGTGTCCATCTGCAGTTTGACCCGATCTTCCATGGCCCCGGCGATCATGGGCGATAACCCTAAATCCCTGCCCAAGGAAAAACACCATCTGTGCATCCCAGTCATCGCCTGATAAAGGCCAGCCGTGATGAAAAAAAAGCGGTTGTCCGGTTCCCCAGTCCTTGTAATAAATTTCAGTGCCGTCTTTTACTGTAATTTTACTCATTGTTGTTGATTTTGATTGTTGTGATTAATAAGGCTAATTCGATTATTGAAACATGTTAACAATATCACGCAGTTTTGGTTTTTACTATCTTTATAAAAATGCCCCGGCATAGCAACATGCATTTTCGCCAGTTAAAAACTTTACTTTAAGAGGTCTTGAACAGCGAAAACAGGTCAATACAAAAGTTCATAAAACATTTCAGGAATCACTTTCCGCTTAACAGCAGCAAACGTCAGGAATTGACGTCGCCTTTCACCCAACGTAATTTTATGTTCCATAAATCGGTTCGATTTTGGTCATGTCGGAGATACCTGGCAGATAATAAGATGCAAAATCCAGGTTCAGCTCTTGTATGCTTCTTTTTACTGTTTACAATTTCCTGTAAATAAGCGACATACAAAATTACTCCCCCTCCTCCAAACAACAACCAATCGGCTGATTTACAATAAATTACTTCACAAATCGCCTATCGCAGGTTTCCCGCTAAAAATATTTTAAATTATTTGAGTATAATAAATGCCATTGCCTGTCTATTTGATGACCTGTGGAAAGTAGTACTTGCTTTTGCCTGAATAGTTATAAAACAAATAACTACAAGGCACAAAAACGCTGTTTTCTAAATACATACACACCTGCTGTTTACGACTGACCTATTTTAATTGCGCCATCAAATCATCTTACGATGGCGATGTTCTTATACATGTATTTTTTTAGCCAATCCATAATAATCAAAGTTTAAACTAATTATTCACTATTTATGAACCTTTGTACCTATCTCACACCCCGGAAAAGAAAAAAAAGTTTATTTCTTTTCCTGCTTATTTTTGCTTGCCTCATAACCACAAGTAAAGTAACCCGGGCACAGACCTTTGTAAATCCCGGCGTTCCCTTTACCCAGGCAGACCTGGCTCAACTTAAGGCCAATAGGAATACAGAGCCCTGGCTTACGGGATATAACTCCCTCAAAGGCGATTCGCATTCGCAATTGAGCTATGGAATGAGAGGACCTTTTGCTACGGTAACCCGTGCACCCAATTTAAACAATCCGGCATGGCTGGATGATATGATCGCTATTCATAACCTGGCGTTCATGTATGTTTTTACAGGCGACTCCACATACGCCCGTAAAGCTACCAATATGCTGGATGCATGGGCGGTTACCAATACTACCTGGGGTGGCGGAGAAAATATGCTCGATATTGGCGACCGGGTAGCTTATTTTGTTGCCGGGGCCGATATTTTAAGAAGCACCTTCCCTGGATGGACAGCGGCTAACGATACCCATGTCAACAATTATTTCCGTAATGTTTTATTTCCAACTTCCTGGTCGCCTTACCCTACAAGGGATGCTAATAAAGGGGCTCTTCAAACTGCAATAGCAATTGGTATATCAGCCTATTTAAAAGATCCTGTTTTATGGCAGCAAGCCCTTGAGGTATACCGTATGGATGCCGGCGGCGGGTTGCGGAATAGCTTACCTAACGGCGAAGTAGGCGACTCCGGTCGTGATGACCACTGGTTTGAGCAGATCCAGGCGCTTGGGTGGAGTGCCGAAGTAGCCTGGAAACAAGGGGTTGACCTGTTTGCAGAATTTGATAATCGTTTGTTTAAAATCGGCGAATTATATAATCAGTATAGTCAGTCGCCTGCCGGTACCTTATCTTTTATACCATACGGAGCCTATGCCAGCTATTGGACCAATTGGGGAATCCCTCCCGGATTTGTTCACAGGCATCCGTTTAACAATATCATCAAGGGAGCATATGCACTCCGTAAAGGCATCCCAACACCATATACCGAGCAAATACGTGCGCTGGCAGGCGAAGATGGCTTTTCGTTTTTGTATTTAAAATCTTCCGATACCTCGCATGCCACACCTTTAACGCCGGTTGTTTACCCTACCGATAATGTGCAGGCGGTGAGTAACGTAACCAATCTGGATATCGGTAATACCGGGCTGGCAGGCAGCGCTTCGTTGAACAACGGGGTCTGGACAGTTAATTCTGCCGGAACTTCTACCAGTAATGCCTTCAGCTTCAATTTTAAAAAGATCAGCGGCAATGCTGGCCTGGTCGTAAAAGTTAACAGCGTGTCGCTCAATACCGGCGGCTGCGGCGTCATGTTACGTCAATCGCTGGCTGCTGGTTCTGCATTTTGGGATATTTTTCTCAACGCTACAGGCGGTATCGGCAATCATTGGCAGCCCAAAGCTCCCTGGTGGTTAAAAATCGAACGCGTAGGTACGCGTATATTCGCCTACCATTCGCAGGACGGTATTAACTGGACCAATCTTAGTTGTTGGTATTCTGCAACAGGTTTCCCAACCGATCTGTATGCCGGGTTTTATACCATCTCTGGTAATGCTTCGGCACTCAATACAGCCACGTTCAGCAATGTAGCTTATAGTCGAACTGCGCCGGCCGGCTCTCCGGATATCAGCAGTGCTACCACAGCCACAGCTACTATTAGCACACCTTTCAGTTATAATATTACCGCCAGTGCTAATCCAGCTTCTTATAGTGCCAGCGGCTTGCCAGCTGGGCTTAGCCTTGATGCGGCTACCGGTATTATTTCCGGCACACCTACTGCTTTAGGGCAAAGCGAAGTTGCCATAGCAGCTACCAATGCCAGCGGCACAGGTACGGCAACCCTCATCCTCAACGTTATCAATAACCAAACGCCCGCAGCGCCTGCTTCGGCCGCGGCATCGGTGGTTAACGCTACGCAAATTAAATTGACCTGGGCAGCTTCGGCCAACGCTTCCGGCTATTCGGTAAAACGTTCGCTAAGCCCCGGAGGTGCATATACAACAATCCAGGCAGGGGTTAGCGGTACCAGCTTTACTGATGCTTCTCCTGTGCCCGAAGTAAATAACTATTATATTATTACGGCCCTTACCGGGAATCTGGAAAGTGGTAACTCCAACGAGGTCTTTGCTTCAGTTCCGCCTGCGGCCCCTGCACAACCCACTGTTGTTAATAAAAACAAAGAAATTGATTTGAGCTGGACCACCGCCTCGGGGGCAGCAACCTATAATGTAAAAAGAAGCACCGTTAGTGGCGGCCCTTATACAACCGTAGCCAATGTGCCAGGTACCAGTTACGCCGATGTAAATGTAAGCAACGGAAGCCCTTATTATTACGTGGTTTCGTCAGTTGGGCAAACCAAAGAAAGCGCGAATTCTACTGAGGCATTCGGAGTCCCCGGGTCGGGTTCTTATACCTGGAAACCGGCTACCGAAACCGATTCATTAAAACTGGCTTCCAACTGGGTAGAGAATGCTATCCCGGCAAGCCCTGCCATTATAATGTTCAATGCATCGGCCGATACTATTTTGACTAATGACATTAAAGGGCTGGCGGTTGCGCGGATGCAATTTAATGCGGGCGCGAACAGTTATACCATATCCGGCGATACACTTCATTTAAAGAATGACCTGGTTAACAATGCCACAACTTCTCATACCCTGAGTACACCTGTTGTATTGGATACTTTACTCAATGTAAACACCGTAACCAGCGGTACGGTATCCCTCACCGGAGGGATAAGCGGAAACGGAAGTTTGCTTAAAAATGGTATAGGATATCTTTATATATCAGGAAACAATACTTACACCGGTACCACCACACTAAACGGCAACGGCCAAAGCTGGCCCCCTGTATATGGCTTGGAAGTTTCGGGCGCTGGTACCGGGACGCCTTCGGCGCCAACGTCCGGTCCGCTGGGCACGGGTAAGATCATTATGAACGGTGGGGCATTGTTCTCTGCAAATGGCGATGCAACCTTTTATAATGACTTTGAAATAGCTGCCGGTAAAACCAGTTATTTTTATCAAACCAGTAATGCAATAAACCTGCGGGGCAAGCTTTTGGGTAGCGGCACCATTATACAGGATGGAAACACTTACGCGGGCTTGCACCTTTTTGGCGATAACAGCAACTTTACCGGTACTTTTGTATCCAAATTACGTAGCGGTAACAACCGGGTGCGTTTTGAAGTACCAGAATCAGGCAGTGCAAAAGCTTACTGGAACCTGGATGCCAATGGTAACGACTGCCAGGGCATACTGTTCGCTACCGGTACCATCAGTTTTGGCGCACTTTCCGGCAGGGGGGCAATCCGGACAGATGCGGGAGGCAGTCCTACCATCAGCATTGGTGCATTAAACCTTAATACAAATTTTGGAGGCGTCATGTCGGGCTCAATGAACGTTGAAAAAGTAGGCTCGGGCGTACTTATTTTTAGCGGTAATAATTCATATGGCGGCACCACAACCATCAATGGCGGAAAATTCTTGCTTAATAACKATCCGTCATCCGGCGTATTTAACAGCGCGCTTACGGTTACAGCCGGTTCATTCGGCGGAACTGGTAAAGGTTCAGGATCAGTTACTATCGGAACCGGAAGCGGAACGGGGGCGGTACTTGAGCCCGGAAACCAGGCAATCGGTTCGCTGATAACCGGAGCCTTAACATTAAAGTCTGATGCTACCTACAATGCCGAAATTGATTTGGGAAGTGCTGCGGGAGATAAGATAACAGCTACTAGTGTGAGCCTGGTTAATAATCCTAAATTATCAGTAACGGGCATTGCCGGCACATTACCATCGGGCACATCTTATACCATTATTAATAATACAGGTAGCACCGCCATTGCCGGAACTTTTAAAGATTTGCCGGAATTGTCTTTGGTTACCGTGGGAGGCTACAATTTCCGGATAACCTATCAGGGAGGAACGGGCAATGATGTTCAGTTACTGGATGACCGCACTTTGCCCGTTACCATCACCAGTTCATTAACCGACACTGTTGTAGTCGGAAAGTCTTTTAATTATACTATCGGGGCAATCAAATCGCCCAATAGTTTTTCGGCAAGCGGGCTTCCTGCCGGGCTGAATATTAATACAAATACGGGGGTAATTTCAGGTGCTCCAACCCAAACCGGTGTTTTTTCTGTCACCCTAACTGCATCAAACGGAAGCACTGCGGATACCGCAGCTCTTGCTTTAACCGTTCAAAGCAACATCGTTAGCGGAATCCTGGTTGCAGCGGGAGATGCTAAAAACATTATAGAATGGGGGCCGATATCAAACTTTAGCTATAAAGTTAAACGTTCCACTACTTCCGGAGGGCCTTATATCACCCTTGGAAATGTTAGTACTACACAATATACCGATGCAAACGTGACTAACGGAAGCACCTATTTTTATGTGGTTACATCAATTGACAGTACTGCTGAAAGCCCAAACAGCATGGAAGTAATTGCGAAACCCAATATTGGCCAAAATGATTATTATAAATTTGATGAGCAAAGCGGCACCAAAGGGGTCGACGCCTGGGGCGCAAAACATGCTTCACTGGCGGCTACAGCCAACCGTGGTACCGGCAAGTACGGCCAATCGCTCCTGTTGGATGGAACGGCCAATGCTTATACAACGCTTCCATCGGGCATTATGAGTACGCTAAATGATTTTACCATTTCTACGTGGGTAAGAATGGACGCTATTACTACCTGGATGCGTGTATTTGATTTTGGGCAAAGCACTACTCAGTATATGTTCTTAACAGTCCAGGCAGCCGTGGTAAGCGGAAAATCAACTGTCCGTTATGCGATTAAAAACGGGTCTGCTGCCGAACAGAACCTGAATTTTAATTATACCTTCCCGCTCAATACCTGGACAAACCTGGCAGTAACAAGATCGGGCAGTACTTGTACTTTATATATCAACGGCGCAGCTGTAGCGTCCACCACAGCTATCAGTATCAAGCCATCGGCCCTGGGAACTACAAGTTTTAATTATTTAGGCAAATCGCAATTTTCGGGTGATCCTATGCTTAAAGGCTCAATTGACGCGTTTAAGATTTACAGCAGGGCATTAAGCGCCACGGAAATTGCTGCCGACCTTCTTAGCGATCAAACAATTACCTTTAACCTTATGACGCAGAAAGTAATGGGAGATACAGATTTTGCACCTCCTGCCATTGCGTCTTCGGGCCTTCCGCTAACATACACCAGTTCAGACACCACAATTGCAACCGTTGTTAACGGGAATGTCCATATTAAAGGAGCAGGAACGGCTGTCATTACCGCTTCCCAGGCCGGAAATACTGCTTATAAAGCGGCAACATCCATGAACCAAACTTTAACCGTAGTTAAAAAAGATCAAACAATAACTTTTAATACTTTAAGCCCTAAAACTGTTATCGATACTGATTTCTATACGGGTGCGGTAGTAAGCTCAGGCCTATTGGTATCTCACGCAAGCTCCGATACGACAGTTGCAACCGTCTTAAACGGGAAAATTCACATCAAAGGAGCAGGTACCACTGTTATTACCGCTTCACAAGCCGGGAATGCTACCTATCTTCCGGCAAGTTCGGTAAGTCAAAACCTTACAGTAAACAAACTGGCTCAAACTATAGCCTTTAATGTACTTCCCTCGAAAAATGTAAATGATATCGATTTTGATCCGGGTGCCACTGCAAGCTCAGGCCTATTGGTATCTTATGCAAGCTCCGATACGACAGTTGCAGCCATCTTAAACGGGAAAATTCACATCAAAGGTGCAGGTACCACTGTCATTACCGCTTCACAAACCGGGAATGCCACCTATCTTCCTGCAAGTTCGGTAAGCCAAAGCCTTACAGTAAACAAACTGGCTCAAATTATTACTTTCAATTCCCTGCCTGCTAAAAGACCAGGCGATGCTGATTTTAGTATTTCCGCAACTGCTTCATCGGGTCTGCCGGTAAACTTTGGCAGCAGTAATGCAAACGTTGCAACGGTAACCAACGGACTGGTTCATATTGTGGGAACCGGAACAACTGTTATCACAGCCAGCCAACCGGGCAACGCAACCTATAAAGATACTACGCTTAGCCGGACGTTGACGGTTATCCCGCTTAACCTGCAGGTACAATACCAGGATGGGGATACCGGGCTACTGACTAATAACATCGCCCGCCCATATGTGAAGGTAGTGAATGCCGATTCTGTTGGCGTAGCCTATAGTGAGTTAACCATGCGTTACTGGTTCACTGCAGAGAATTATGCCGGCATGAATACCTGGATAGATTACGCACAGCTGGGGAACAGCAATGTAAAAATGAAATATGTTCCGTTGGATCAGCCCCGGAATGGCGCCCTGGGTTATGTGGAATATAGTTTCACTGCAACAGGGAACCTGGGCGCTAACAGCAATACCGGGCAAATACAATCCAGGTTTGCCAACCAGGACTGGGGAYTGYTGAACGAGGCGGATGATTATTCCCATCAAAGCAATACCRGCAGCTATGCTAATAACAACCATATCACGCTTTACCGCAACGGGATGCTGATATGGGGAACYGAGCCARCTGYTGCTACCCCRCTTACCAGCCTGAACGTGTTTTACCAGAATCAAAACACAGSKACCARCGGCAATRCCATCAGCACCTACCTGGCWATTAATAATACCGGGAATGTACCGGTAGCTTTTGGCGACATTACTGCCCGTTACTGGTTTACCAAAGACGGCACACARAGCCTGAACTACTGGATAGATTATGCTAAAAAAGGCAGCGGTAACATCAGCGGYAAYTTTGTAYCMYTARGTACTKCGCTTACCGGGGCCGATACTTATTTGGAGYTTGCGGTAAATTCCTCAGYSGGGACCCTTTATCCTTTAAGTTCATCGGGCAATATCCAGTACCGTATTRYCAAARCAGACTGGTCGAACTTTAATGAACTGAATGATTACTCCTACCTGGCCAAAGATGTGATGAAGGAGAATAACCACATTACGGTTTATTATAAAGGGCAGCTGATTTACGGAACAGAACCTTCAGCAGGCTCCATGTCATTAAAGAGCGCCCCGCTGGCCGTGGCTCCGCCGCAGCGCGACATCAGCAATGAAGGAATTGTAGTACACCAGGGGCTTTCTCCAAACGGGGACGGCATTAACGATGTGCTGATCATAGACGGCTTAACCGCCTACCCGGATAATAAATTAACGATCATGAACCGCAGTGGTGTTAAAATATTTGAAGCAAAAGGCTATGATAACAGCTCCAGGGTATTTGACGGGCATTCCAGCATAGGTGGTGCCATGCAACAGCCGGGCACCTATTTTTACACGCTGGAATATAAGAAGGGTGAAGAAAATAAACATAAAACCGGTTTCATCATCATTAAATACTAATAGCACTGCATGATCCCGGATATGAATAAAATTTATAATAACAAGAAACCCCTGCTTGTTGCATTAAGCCTGTGCCTGTTACTCATAGTAACAGGCAACAGCGCTGTTGCACAGCAGCAGGCCTTCAGTTATACCCAGTACATGGATAACTTAACACCGTTTAACCCGGCCTATTCGCTTTTGGATAAAGTAGGCTCAATTCATACCCTGGCACGCAAGCAATGGGTAGGGATAGACGGGGCGCCGGTAACCTACCT
>NZ_JBFUKF010000027.1:0-27265 GCF_056400985.1 Mucilaginibacter sp. P4_G9
GCGGATAGAAACCGTTTATATTAAAACCGGCTTGCCTATATTGTGGGGCCTGTTGTCATTTGCGCTGATGTGGCTGGGGATGCATTATAAAGTGCGCACCATGCGTATTGTATCATTAAGCCTCTTCTCGCTTACATTATTAAAATTATTTTTGTTTGATATTGTTGATATCCCGCAGGCTGGTAAAATAGCGGCTTTCTTTTGCCTGGGTGTTTTGCTGCTTATTATATCGTTTATGTACCAAAAGGTTAAAAAAATTATTGTTGATGATAAAGCTAAGAGTAAGGAAGAATAGCCTAATATTAACCGCGCTTTTTTGCGGATTAATGTTAGCGGCATCGGCACAAAAGAGTTTTAAATATGGGGCGGCCCTGCAAAAGCCCGGGAGTACCGGTTTTTACCGAATAAGCCTGCAGCCTGCTTTTGTGGCGAAAGCCAAACCGGGTATGGCCGATATCAGGATAGCCGATGCCAAAGGCAATTTTGTACCTTATATAGAAGCCGGAAGTTTGCCTCAAAAAGATCAGAAAAGCTTTGTTGTTTTTAACAGGATAGATACCCGTGTGCCAACAGATACCGGGACCACCTATACCGTCGAAAACAAAACCGGCCTGCCCCTTGACCGCCTTTGGATAAAGCTGCAGAATACCGCTGTACAACGTAAAGTAAACCTGATGGGCAGTGATGACTTGAAACAATGGTTTGCGATACAGGAGGAGATTTCCCTGCAGGAAGCCGTGCAGAACAGCGAGGGAACTTATATGCAATCGCTCTCCTTCCCGGCCAGCAGCTACCGGTATTTGAAAATATTGGTTGATGACAAAAGGAAAACGCCCATTAAATTTTTACAGGCGGGCATTTATACCGAATACGCCAAAACACTGGCTTACTCACCAATACCCGGAGTTAAGTTTACCCGCGCCGATAGCAACAAAACCACATTTATCAGCATAAAACTGAATGATAATTACCAGGTAAATAAGCTGCATTTAAACATCTCCGCACCCAAATACTTTAAGCGGAGCATCACCATTTACCAAATAATTGGTAATTATAAAGAAGCGGTAATTGACGGGGAATTAAATTCTGCTAAAAACAACGACCTGCTGTTTTCGGCAAAAGCCAAGCAATTATTAATGGAGATCGGCAACGGCGATAACCAGCCTTTAACCATTAGCGGTATCAACGCTTATCAATCAGATGAGTACATTATCAGCTACCTTGATGGCAAACAAAGCTATCACCTGCTTGCCGGCGATTCAACCGCCCAGGCCCCGGAGTATGACCTGAAATTTTTTGCGGATAGCATTAAGGATAATATTCCTGCCATTGCCCACGGCGCGGTTGTTAAAAACAATGTAATACCAACCGAAAAGCCAAAAGCCGGTAAGGATTATACAGTGTTTATATGGACAGCTATTGTGGTATCATTGGGTTTATTGCTGCTACTCACTTTAAAAATGACTAAGGAGGTGAAAAAGAAAGCTGAAGGGGATAATAAGGGGTAGGACTCTTCCTGCATTAAAACCTACAACCGCTTGCCATAGCGCAATGACAGGATTTTCTTTACTCCCTGATACTCAAAATATCATGAATAGCAGCCTCCGCTTTCTCATATTGAAAAGTAAACCCGGCATCCATCAAGCGTTGGGGTTTTACCCAGCGGCTTTTTAATATCAGCTCCGGTTCGGTGCCGATAACTAAGGCGCCAATTTCCAGCAGCCATTGCGGGGCTGGCAATCCAAACGGCATTCCGTAAGCTTTGCGGATGATGCGCATAAAATCGGCGTTCTTTTCTCCATAAGGGGCAGTGCAGTTATAGATACCCTCCATGGGGGGATGATCCAACAGGTATTGGGTGCTGCGGGCTACATCATGCTCATGTATCCAGGCTAAGTATTGCTGTCCATCGCCCTGCTTCCCGCCCATGCCCATTTTTACCAGGTTAAGCAGGCGCGGAAAAACGCTGTCGCTGCGGCCAAGTACAATACCCATACGCAACGCGATCTTTCGGGTATGCGGGGTTTCACTTTTATAAAAAGTGCTTTCCCATATATTGCAAACATCGATGCTGAAACCATAACCAATCTCGCCGGTTGCCTCATCCTGCGGGTGGTCTTCGGCATGGCGGTATATGGTGGCAGATGTTATGTTGATCCAAAGTTTTGGAGGATCGGTCATTTTATGGATCACATCGCCCAATAATTTGGTGGGGACCACGCGGGATGCGATGATCTCGGCTTTATTCTTTTTAGTATAGCGACAGTTTACGTTTTTACCGCACAGGTTGATGAGCATATCGGCCTGGGTTAATTGTACGGTCCAGCCGTTCTCGGTTTTGCCATCCCAAACCACGGTGCGGATGTTATCAATTGCAGGGGCCTGTTTACGGGCCAGGATAATCACCTCGTCGGCAAGGTCTTTATAATATTTTGCCAGTACCGTACCCAGGTAACCGTTACCCCCGGCAAGCACAATTTTTTTATACGTTTTCATGACTTCAGTTTAAGATCAATACTAATAAAACAATGCGGTAGCTAACCCAGGTAATGGTCATTACCCAACCCAGGTTCAACAGTTTTGTTCTGCGGATATGTTCCAGGAACATTAATCCTGCAACCCCCATGAAGCACAGGGTATAAATAAATGGACTCAGCTTAAACCAATGGCTTACGGCCAGTGGGATGAGCAGCAATAAACTACCAGCGAAAGAGATGGTCATCATGTTACCCAGGTAGGCCCACACCTTATCCCTGGCATAGGTGCAGATTACGAAAGCCTGGAAAACGATCTGCCCGCCGCAGATCAGGTACTCGCGATATGCGTTGCCCAGGGGCACCATACCCACCAGTAAATGTGCATACCGGGTTAATATAAACCCGGTACAAAACCAGGTAAACAGCAGGAAAGCTATGCGATAATGCAGTTTGAAGGCTGGCTGGTAAGCAAAGGCGGCATCCTCTTTAGTTGGCGGAATGATCACCCGCCGGTTGTAAGATATAAAGGCATAAACCATGCTCATCAGCCAAATAAATGGCTTGAATGTGAACAGCGGAGTAAATACCGGCCAGGCATTACCAAGAATCTTGAACAGGCTTTTAATGCCATAAGTGACCTCGCCGTTTTTTAGGTTCACAAGGGCTATTTCGTTAACTGCCCGCTGGCGGTCATAAACAGGGCAGGTATCCTGGGGTATGGTTTGATAAGCCTCTCGTCCGTTATTATCCAGCATGCCGGTTTTAACAAAGGCTTTGGTATATACACTGCACATGGGGCATTCTGCATCAAAAAGCACCACATGATTTTTAAGCGTTTTCATTGTACATTGGTTTGTTGTAATTGAACAAGACAAATATACAATTTATTTTATATTTTCAATAAATACTGAAAATATAATTAAAATAATAACAGGAAGAGCGTTGTTGGCCTGAATGATAAAAGCTTCGCGGAGTTTTGAATACAGAATTGCGTATTCTATTGATAATCAAACTTGCGGAGCTTTAAAGCTCCGCAAGTCCTTACTACTATCCAAAAACATCGGGTGGTGTTAAAATATTCAACTGCTGTACATCGATGCAAATTTAACAATAGGCCTTAGTCAAGCGCTTTATAAATCGCCCTATCTAAAGTAATCCCAAGTCGTTTAGCCATTTCTATGGGATCGAAGTCAATACGTTTATATTCTGCCTGTACGGCYTCTTTGGCTTTGTTTAACGCTGTTTCATCTTCCCAAACGGCAACAGTGGTTATCAACATATTGCCGTTCGCGTCTATACTCTTGTAGGCATTGTCGCCTATAAAGCCCGGTAGATTTTTTATAAAAGCCCGGTTGTAATTGACCCGGTTGATAAACTCTTCTTTTGCCCTTGCAGGCACAACAAATTTATCAATGAAAAAAACCTGGTTCGGGTTATTCTTTTTTTCCGATAGCCTGCCGATGTCCGCAGGCACAACGCCCAATTCCTGTAAAAATCCAAGTCGGTTGGTTTGTATGATTACGCTTGTTATTTTACCATTCTTAAGGGTATACACTCCAATGCCATCATTGGTAACTGTTTTGCCGGTGGCCGCAAAGTTTTGAAACGGACCGCTATGCGTCCCGGTCCATTTCCAGCTTACCATAACCTTATCATTTTCGGCAAGCAGGTTCACTATTTTCCAATTGATATCCGGGAACGCTTTAATGAGCTCAAAAACCGGTTCTTCAAAGGCTTGAACGCCTTTGTTTCCCCTAACTCCGGTGTACTCCCTGGATACCCGGTTTTGAAGTGACTCAAAGTTTCTTTTGTTAAGGGCTTCCTCATACAGGTTTCGTACTATTTCTTTATTCTGAATTGCTGACATGGTAATTTCTTTGTTTTTAATTTTTGGATAGATTTGTTTAACCGGCTGCGCCATACAGATGCCTGGTATAAGCAGACTTACAAATGGCCGGAGGATGCTTGCTTGTATAGTTTTCATTATTGCTGTTGTTGATACAAATCTCTCAACAACAGCACATCAATACTTGTAAAAAATCATTGATTACCAAAAAAGCGGCGACTTGAAAAAGCCGGTGGGAGTAAGGCCTGTAAATAGCTTAAAGTCTTTATTAAAGTGAGGCTGATCAAAATATCCTGCAGCATATGCCATTTCGCTTAGGCTTTGGTTAGTTATTCCTTTACCAACCAGTGCTCTTATGCGGACTATTGACGAATATTGTTTGGGTGAAGCACCGGTTGCTTTCCTGAACCGTTTTTCAAAAGCATCCTGGCTGATGTAGAGTGAATTGGCAAGGTCTTTTATTTTAGTATGCCCCTTATCCGAATCTATTTTTTGTACAGCCGCCAAAACGAGTTTATCCGGGGCGATGTGTGTTAAATGCGACAACAGGAAGTTTTCGACCAAAAAAATGCGTTGGGCGTTTCCTGTTGCCCCCGCCAATTGTTCTTCAATTTGCAATATATCCTGGCGGGCAAAAAGGTTATCAAGCGGGAGGCTGTTATTAAATAACTCATATGCCGGCGCTTTAAATAAAGCCGCAGCAATTGCTTCTTTAAATATAACCAATATAGTACCGGAGTTTTGTGAGTAATTAATTATCCGGGCGGAGTTTCTTAACCCAGAGATCACGGCTGATGGAAGTTTGCTCCCGACCCCATCGCTTGTATAATTTACATCGCCCTTAAACCTGAACGCCATCACCAGCGATGTATCGGGCAATACCCGGTTTGCACTACCTTCGGCACTTTCTATGACCAGGTATTTCCTGATGTATGGCGTTAATGCGGCAGAAGGTGTTATAACATTGGCTATCATATTATGCAGACCGGTAGTTATGGTTTATCACAATAAAGTTATCGCATTTTCATTTCTTTAAAATAACTATTTATGAATGTGACATTGCATCAATAGTAAAGGTAGAAAAGGCGTCCCAATACCCGATCAATTAAAGTATAGTTTATTGTGATGTCCCGTTATAACAATTCGACCTCGAGCATAAACGCGGCTAAATCAATAGTCGCATCTAACACTATGGCTTTATTGAAGTTTTTTAGAGCTTCCTCTTTGTTGAATACTCTTAAATAATACAGGCCAAGGTGTTTATAAGCATACGCATAGTTGGGATCAAGCACTATACTTTTTTCAACCAATAGCCTGCCATCATCTAAACTGCCTGTTTGCAATTTTAGATAGCCTAAGGCGCAGTATGGTGCAGCAAACTGCGGGTTTAGCATTATAGCCCTTTCAAGAAGTTCTTCTCCTTTCTCATACTCCCCTTTTAATGCAAGTTCATAACCCAGGTTATTAAGCATATACAGGTTGTTTCCGTCTATGGCCAATACCTCTCTGTAATTTTTAATGGCAGCTTCATGCCTATTTGTTACTGATTGAATATAGCCAAGGTTTAGATGGTCTTCAATATCAAATTCAGTTATTTTAGTTAATTGGATAAGATATTCCTCAGCTTGTTTAAGATTCTTTACAAGTAACAATGAAGTGATCAGCGGGCGTAAAAAGGATTCTTGCCCAGGACAAAGGTTATTTATCTTAAGAAACATATCTGCAGATGTTTGGTACTCGCCACTTCTGAGCTTTTCATTAGCTGCAACGTAAGCAGAAAAAACTTTTCGGTTCCTTATCGTAAAAAGCAATTGCTCTCCGTCGTTATCCAGGTTAACACTTTTTATTTTTCGCGGCGTCAAGTTTACATATAAACTAATAACAGAACATATGATAAGGGCAAAACAATATAGTTTAACCGAGCCATGGACATTCGTATTAAGAGCAATAAATCCAATAAGGAGGGCAATTAAAACTGTAAATAGCGGCCCGGCAAGCAAAATTATAATTTTACTTATATAACTCCCTTCATCCTTATTGCTTCTACACATTCCTATACCTCTTATAAAAGGGTAAGATGGCTTAATGTAGAAGTGTATTCGGCCTATTTTAAATTTTAACCACGTCTCTGTATTACCATATGAACCAATAAACACATCAATATTATCTGGTTTGGTCAAAACCAAAAAGGCAAAAGCATGTCCTAATTCGTGAAAGACGGTTATTAAAGGGCTTGTTATATAAACCGCTGCATAAATAGCAAGTATGGCAATTGCAAGAAACATTGAGGATAAGGCGTTTAATTTAAAACTAAAAATACGGTATATAATCGAAATAAACCCATAACAAAATCTTTCACCGCCGCTTACAATTATAAAACAATTTTATAACTTTGAAAAACAAAGTCCTTTTAATGAAAGATCAAGACATTCATGCCGAATTAAGTTCCATCCGCAACCTGATGGAGCGTTCGGCCAAATTTATTTCCCTTAGCGGGCTTTCGGGTGTAATGGCCGGCATTTACGCCATTATAGGAGCGGGCATCGGTTATGAGATACTTGCAAATGAAAGCAATGGCCTTTTACGCCAAGATATCGATGTAATCACTCAATTATTTATTGTAGCCTTTTCTGTTTTAGCTCTATCCATAGGTACCTGCATCTGGTTATCTGCCAGGAACGCGAAAAAACACGGGCAGCCTTTCTGGAATATCGRCAGCAAGCGCTTACTCATCAATATGGCAATCCCGCTGATCAGTGGTGGTCTGTTCACCTTTATTTTGATCTACCATGGTTACTATGGCATTGTTGCGCCGGCTACCCTTATTTTTTACGGACTGGCATTGGTTGCGGGTAGCCACTATACCTATTCGATGGTAAAAGGATTGGGAATATTGGAGATTTTATTAGGTTTGCTTTGCGCATTAATGCCCGGCTATGGTTTAATATTTTGGACGATAGGTTTTGGCTTACTCCACATTATTTACGGTACTGTAATGCATTTTAAATACAATAAGTGAAGATCTCATTAGAACAATTTGATAAAGCCTTTGAAAACCGCATTCGCCTGCAAATTATGAGCGTACTGGTTGCCAATGAAAGCTATGATTTTAACTCGCTTAAAGATCTGCTCGACCTGACGGATGGCAACCTGGCATCACACCTGAAAGCTTTGGAAAAAGAAGAATACATCCAGGTGCTAAAAAGCTTTATCGGCCGCAAACCCAATACTCGTTACCTGGCGTCAGAGAAAGGGCGCGCTGCCTTCAGGCTACATCTGCTGGCCCTTGAAAATTTAATAAAACAGCAGAAGCTTTAATTTTTTCCTTACGTGCTTTGAACCTCCCGTTACCGGCCATTCAGGAATAACAATTATCAAATTTTTTTTATAAGAATTTAATAATAATGTATTTTCACCTACAAATAAAAACCTGTCACTATTAATGAAATATTTTTACCCCCTTTTTATCTCACTTTCTTT
This sequence comes from Mucilaginibacter sp. P4_G9, assembly GCF_056400985.1. NCBI lineage: Bacteria > Pseudomonadati > Bacteroidota > Sphingobacteriia > Sphingobacteriales > Sphingobacteriaceae > Mucilaginibacter > Mucilaginibacter sp. P4_G9. The sequence goes on from NZ_JBFUKF010000027.1 coordinate 7,804, forward strand.
TTTTTCCACTTATTCAATTGCACAAAGCAACTACAAAGCGGGCCTTATTGTTACCCCAAAAGGCGAAACTGTTAATGGATATATTAACTATAAAGAATGGAACTATAACCCCGGTAGTATAAGCTACAAAAAAACGCTTACTGATAAAGCCCAAACCTTTGGGCCGTTAGATATAAGCTATTTTGAGGTAACCGGTTTTGAAACCTATAAATCTGCATACGTTTCTGTTAGTATGGGTAAAACCGAATTGCATAGCATGAAAGATGAAGTTGACACTTCCACTGTTGGGAAAGATGTTTTTTTAAAGTTGGTAAAAAAGGGAGAAAATGTATCCTTGTTTTTGTATGCCGACGAAGTAAAAACCCGCTATTACATTACTGACAATAAAAGTACTGAAAACGCGCAGGAGTTGATATACCGGCCTTATATAGACACAAAAACCCTGACCGTAAAATCAAAAAATCTATACAACATACAACTAATCAACCTCGCAAAAAAATACCGGCCCGAAAACTTTGATATCCTGGAGGATATTGTAAAAACAACATATAAAGAGCCGGAGCTGAAAAAAATAATCTCCAGGATAAATAATGAAGATCCTGATCAAAAAGAGAATACCCTAAACTCACAGCCAGCTATAAGGGTCTTTGCCGGCCTTGGTATTAATGCAAGTAATCTTAAGTCTTCTGGCTCACTTCCGACCGGAACTACTCAAAGCAACAAAACTTTTTACTACCCCAAAATTACTATAGGCGTTGATGCTCCCTTTAACCCAAACGTTGGCCGCCTGGTTTTCCGCACCGAACTTAGCTTTACAATAGCAAAAGGCGAGATAACGCTTCGGTCATCAGACCTGGTTTCTGCCACAGCAAGCGTTTTCAAGCTCGATCAGCAAACCATTTCGATAAAACCACATCTGATCTATAACATATATAATACAGATAGCTTTAAATTTTATGCCGGCGCCGGAATAAATATTAATTATTCGCATTACCCGGCAAGTGTAAATAAAACTTCGGTTGTTAATGATATCCCTTCGTTAAGCTATAATCGTGAAGACCGTTACGAATCCACCACTAACTTTTGGTTCCAGTTTGCCTCAAGGGCAGGCTTTACCATTGGCCGTAAGTGGGATATTTCTGCTAACTATTTTGTGCCCACCAGGGTTTCTGATGCTGGTGCAATACCCGAAATGACAGTAAAAGGGTTTGACGCAGGCATTGGTTACTATTTTGGCAGATAACCTATTTACTGCTCATTTGGTCAACCATAAAATCCAAAGCCGTCTTATCGGGCAAAGATTTTGCAGCGGGCTTTTCGCCCAGGAGCATTACCTGGTTATCGTGAGTATTGTATGCCGGCCAATTTGGCAATCCTTTACCATTTGGATTGCCGGTTCTGGCGAAGTTTACCCAATACGTTGATATGGTTGTTGCCAGCTGCTGATCTGCCGGTTCCCAGGGGCGGTTCAAAAATTTAAGGTTATCATAAGCATAAGCCACTTCGCCGGTATGAAAAGCTCCATATTTTACAAAATCGGCTGTCGCGGGCAAGCGACGGGTAAAGCGGTAAACATATACTTTTGATTTGCCTTTGGTACTTTGCACATTGGCCCAGGTATAATTTTGTATGCCGAAAATCTGATCGCGGTTAATGTTGATCTGTGATCTTTCTGCTTCGGAATCCGTACCGGCCGGGAAGTGCTGCAAAAAAACGGGTGCCTTGTTGCCATATTGCGCCGCTATTTGTTTTTTATAATCTTCGGCATTTTTGAACTTGCCTACAAAAGCGTCATCTTCATTCCATCCGGTTAGTAAGGGCACATTGTTTTCTTTATTATCAGCAAAAACCTGGGCTATTGTTGCAGGCAATACATAGCCGTCAACTATTGGTCTCCCTTGTGATTTATTAACCAGTTCGGCCGCCGGCTTGTTTCTCATTTCGGCAATGGAATTTGCACCTAAAGATTGGGCTGTCTTAACGCCTTCTTCCTCGGCTTTTTGCAGAGTGATACCACCAAACGGGCCGGTTATAAAACTGGCGCCACTTTCGGCAATGGCTTTCTGAAACAAGCCTTTTCCCAAGGGCGATGCAACTAAACAATTCACACTCATAGAGCCCGCAGATTGCCCCGCAATAGTAACATTCCCGGGGTCGCCGCCAAAGTTTTTGATGTTTTGCTTTACCCACTTTAGGGCTGCCAGCTGATCCATCAAACCATAATTACCGGAAGCATTATGGCCCGATTCTTTGGTGAGTTCGGGGTGTGAGTAAAACCCGAAAATACCAACACGGTAATTGATCACCACAAAAACAACATCTTTCCTGGCCGTTGCTTCTCCATCATAAATAGGCACAGCCGCCCCGCCAGATGCAAAACCACCACCATAGATATAAACCAACACCGGTTTTTTATCTTCGGATGATTTGGCGTTCGTCCAAACATTAAGGTACAGGCAATCTTCGTTAATTGGCTCAAAAGGAATCAAAAACTCACGGGTATAAACCCCAAACTCATTGGGCCTGTCCTGCATTGGGCTTGCCGAAAATGCGGTACACTGTTTAACACCCGCCCAGGGAGCTACCGGCTGAGGCTCCTTCCAACGCAGATCGCCAATTGGTGGAGCCGCAAAAGGGATTCCCTTAAATATATGGACGCTACCATCCGAATTCACACTTCCTGATACCTTACCGGTATTGGTATTAACCACATCGGGCAGATTCTTTTGCGCAAACACAAATGAACAACCAATCAATATCGACAAAAGCAATGCAAAACAATTTTTCATATAGATAATATCTATTGGCGTGTATAATGGGTGTATAAATCTAAGGCTTTTTGCTGCTGTTTTTATATTTTGYAGTACGGGCATCATTAATTATGCCTTTCCAGTTTAGCCCATAACCAAAATCATAAACGTGGCCCTGGTCGTCGGTATAGCATTTCATATCATGCGGCACATCTTCAAACTGCTGCTCCACGGTTTTCATATCGGCAGGCATTTGCAATGGCAGCAGTGCGGATGGCTCCGTTTTCCCGGTCAAAATATCCAACGTAGCCTGGCCTTGTACACCAAAATCAACCACAATGGCATTCGCATTTCTTTCAAATTCAGAGAACACCATGGGGTTGGCCATATTTACCGAAACGATAACCGGCTTGCCTTTCATTTTAGCATAGGTATCATTCACCATCCCCAGGTCGGTAATATTTATCGCTGTTGACGACTTGCTTTTATAGGTACGATTAGTAAATTTTTCCAGTGGATCGCCTCCGGCAATACTGGTTGCACGTGCATCTGTAGCTGTATATTCGCTGTATTGCAAGCTGATGGGCACATAGCCCGTCCCTCCACTTTTGGCATCCTGGCTGTTGTAACCGCCACCACTGTTCGGGCTGTTAATGAATACTAAAGCATAGTCGGCTTCATCGGGGTTATCGGTCACCTTAAAATATTTTTTTACCGTTTCCATATTCACCGGGTATTCCAGCTTTTCCGGCGTTTCCATCCCCAGGAAATTGCGCCCGGCCGGGGTGAATTTTTTTGGCACATACACCGTTTTGCCTTTTTGCAGCGGTAAAATATTAGCCTTGTTCTTCAGCATTACTATCGACTTAAGCTGCGCCTCATAGCCCGCGTTCATAAACTCGGGGCTGCCCACTGTCGTTTTTGAAGTTTCTATATCCAGGTAAGGATTCTCAAACAACCCGGTTCTGAATATATTCCTCAGCAACCGCACCGCCGACTGCTCAAACCTTGCCCGCATAAAAGGCTCGCCATGTTCTTTCACGCCCATTTGGTAAGCGGCCACAACAGGGGCAACCTCGTTATTACCGCCAAACTGATCGACCCCGGCCATCAAAACCTTATAATGACGCTGTGCTACGGATAGCCCTTCCACGCCCCATGATTTTCCCGACAGGAAAACATCAACCGCAGTTTCATCACCGGTAACCAGCCAATCGGTGCAAACCACGCCGTCAAATTTGTATTTTTTGCGAAGCAGATCATTAATGATATAGGAGTTGTAATTGTTGGCTACATTCTCTTTGTTCTTTATATCCTGTTTAAACGATATGGTATAATAAGGCATTACTGATGCGGCCATCCCGGTTTTGCCGCTCAGCTTAAAAGCGCCCTCAGTAAAGGGGATTAAATGCTGCTTAAAATTATTGCCTGGGTAAACCGCGTATTTGCCATAGCCATAGTGCGCATCGCGGCCACCTTCTCCGGCGCCACCACCCGGCCAGTGTTTTACCATGGCATTTACACTACCATAACCCCAGCCGCCATTGATTTCTTTATCGCCTGTTGAAGTTTGAAAACCATCAATATAACCACGCGCCATATCGGCCGAAAGCTGTGGATCTTCGCCAAAAGTACCGCTTACACGCGCCCAACGGGGTTCGGTAGCTATATCAACCTGCGGTGATAAGGCTGTGGCAATACCCAATGCCCTGTATTCTAAGGCAGCGATGTGGCCAAAGTTCTCTACTATTTTTGGATCAAACGTTGCGGCAAACCCCAATGATCCGGGCCACATGGAAATTGCGCCACCTGCTCCGGCATTATACTCGGCAGTGGCAACAGTTCCATGGCGTGGATCGGAACTGTTATTATTTGGAATCCCAAGCCCTAAGCCTTCTACAAAAGCCTGTGCTTTATTGTTCCATTGAGCGGCAATCCCGGGACTTTGTACCGAAGTGATCAGCACGTGCCTTACATTGTCTTTTTCTAAAAACTGTTTTTGCTGATCAGATAAATCGAATGGTTTAGCGCCGCTTTCGGCAAATACCTTCCCGCCATAGGTTCCTTTAAAAGGCCCTGCAGGTGCGGCAGGTATAGGCTGGTGTTTGCTATACAGCATCAACCCGGCAATTTGCTCAACGCTCATTTTTGATGCCAGGTCCTTCGCCCGTATATCAACCGGCAGGCGCCAGTCTTCGTACCTATCCAGCTTGCCGTTCTTATTCAGATCTTTAAAAGCCAGGCCATCAACGGTTAATATTTTAACTCCGGATGTGGTAGAATAACCTAACTGCTGCCCGCCCGTATTAGTTACAAAAACAATATCTCCGGTTGTCTTTTCTATCCATTTGATTTGCGCCATGGCTGCAGTAGCTGGCAGCAGCGACAGCAGCGCAATAAATTTTAATTGATTAGCCATGAAATTTATACTGGTTGATGTGTATTTATGGTTGCTTTGTACCTATAAATGCCTTTGCAACTTAAGCTGCAAAGGCATTATAATGATAAGCTTTCAGATTTAATTTAAAACATTTTTTCTTTTGTTTCTAATCTCCTGACTCTTTCCCCGGCTCTATTTTAATTTCATTTCGTTAATAGTAACCTGCGGGGTTAATACTTTGTTTACTTTTTCAACAGTAATATCTTTGGCCAGTTTAAAGGATGCTTTTTCTTCTATCGCCCTTGACGAAGAGCCTATCCTGATCTCGTATTTACCTTCATCGGCAATCCATGCCTGCCTGCTGGTGTAAAAAGATGCCAGATCGGCGGCTTTTAGAATAAAGGTCATGGTTTGCGATTCCCCGGCTGCCAGTAAGCGGGTTTTGGCAAATGCCCTTAACTCCTGCTCGGGTTTATCCAGGTCTGTTTTAGGGGCGCTAATATAAAGCTGCACCACTTCTTTACCTGCAATATCGCCGGTATTTTTAATGGTGATAGTTGCTTTAATGCTCTTCGTAAAATCGGTTGAGCTCAATTTCAGATCACTGAATTTAAATTTGGTGTACGATAAACCGTAGCCGAACTCATATGCCGGTTTAACTTTAGCGGCATCGTAATAACGATAACCCACATAGATGCCCTCCACGTAAGTGACAGACTCTGGCTTTTCGACTGGTGTACCCGGGAAATTATTTGCCGATGGTACATCCTTATAGTCCATTGGGAAAGTGGTAGCCAGTTTGCCCGATGGATTTACCTTACCACCCAAAACATCCGCAATAGCGTTACCTGCTTCAAGGCCGGGTTGCCATGCCAATAATATTCCATCTACGTCATCGCGCCAGCCGGCAACATCAATAACGCCACCTATATTTAAGACAACGATTACTTTTTTACCTTTTGCATGAAATGCGGCAGCTACATTTTTGATCAGGCCATTTTCGGCAGCATTCAAATAAAAATCACCGTCCAGTTTCCTGTCTGCACCCTCACCCGCGTTTCTGCCAATAGTGATCAGGGCTTCATCTGCGCCGGCAGCTTCATCTGCTACTATACCGTTCACATCCATCTCGGGGATAGGAGCTGGATGGTCAAAAAAGTTTTTAGGTTTCGGCTGTTTTAGCTTCATATCGGCCAGGTAGGTACCGTAATTTTTAGATAAGGTTTCCTGCAATTTAAACCCGGCATTGGCCAGCCCCTGCATTAACGATATGGTGTAAGCTTTGTTAACATCGCCGCTGCCAGTACCGCCTGCAATAATATCATAGCTTGTATTACCAAATACTGCTATCCTTTTTGCCGGAAGAAATGGTAGTGCGTGATCCTCATTTTTAAGCAAAACCATGCCCTGCGCTGCGGCCTCGCGCGATACTTTGGCATGAGCTTCAAGATCAGGAGCATCAGTGTATTTATATTTTGTAAACGATGGTGATTTAATAATTACATTCAGCATCCGTTCAACATTCGCATTCAGTTGTTTAATATCGAGCGCGCCACTCTTAACAGCAGCCACAATAGCTTCTGATTGGCTGGGACTACCTGGCATAATAAGGTCGTTCCCGGCCTTCATTTGCGCTACAGGATCTTGCCCTCCAAACCAATCGGTCATCACAAACCCTTTAAAGCCCCATTCGTTTTTTAAGACAGTGGTAAGAAGATCTCGCCTTTCGGAAGTAAATGTGCCATTAAGTTTGTTGTATGACGACATTACCGTCCAGGGTTGCGATTTTTTTACAGCAATCTCAAAACCTTTCAAATAAAGTTCGCGCATGGCCCTTTCACTCACAATTGTATTGATAGAGTTCCGGTTTGTTTCCTGGTTATTAGCCGCATAATGCTTAATTGAGGTTCCTACGCCATTTGATTGCACGCCTCGTACAATTGCCGCCGTCATGTTACCGGCAACCAGCGGATCTTCTGAATAATATTCAAAATTACGACCGCCAAGCGGGTTGCGATGAATGTTTAAACCTGGCGCCAATAATATATCCACGCCATATTCGCGCACCTCGTTACCGAAAGCTACCCCTACTTTGTTTACAAGTTCGGTATCCCAGCTACTGGCCAGCAGTGTTGCCACCGGAAAAGCGGTAGCATAATACGTTTTTGATTTATCGTCGTTGCGAATGGGTTCTATACGTAATCCTGCTGGTCCATCAGATACGGTCATGGAGGGTATTCCCAAACGGTCAATACCGTGTGTACGGCCGGCGGCACCGGGAACTTTCTCTGGAATATTATACGCATCGGGATCAGATGGTGGCAATTTGAAGCCTCCAATATCTATCGACTCTGGCTTTTTTCCTTTTACCGGCGGCGGCATACCGGGCATTTTAAAGCCCATGCCCACAACCAGCTTTGATTTTTCTTCTAACGTYATCGCAGCAACTATCTGCTTAACATTGTTTGCGCTTAGTTGCAGTGGCGTTTTTTTACTTTGAGCCTGTGCCGAGGAGTTAAAACTTCCGGCAGCCCACATTATTACAATAGCAACACTAAAGCTGTAGCTTATTTTCATGATTAAAAGTTAAAAAGTTGTTTTTAATAATTGGTTATAACTTGTTTATTAACAGCAAATAACACCATTGCGTCAACATAACACAATAGTATATATTATCTTTTGAAATTGCAACTGTTTGGGGGAAGGATTTTTTTAGGACGAAGGAGCAAGGACTTTCGGACGAAGGACTATCAGACAAAGGATAAAAGACTCAAGAATGACAGAGTCTCAATTAAGCCGGATGGAAAACACCTAAAATAAAAAAAGACACCTTTATCGGGTGTCTTTGCTCTTTATTCTTTTTATCCTTTGTCTGATAGTCCTTGCTCCTTCGTCCAAACGTCCTTGCTCCTTTATCCTAAAAAAGAAGTGTATTCTTCAGCGGAGTATCAAAAAGAAGTTTTTCGATATAAGTGGTGCGCAGGGCATCCTTTAATGCCATGGCATGTTTTTCGTGGTGCATATCGCTTGATATGAAATCGATCAGGTTATTATCTACAAGCATTTCAGCCTGCCTTTTTACATCTTTGCCGTAGTAGCCGGTTAACGAAATGGTATTCAATTGCATGCTGCATCCCCAGCCCTGTATGTTTTTGTATTGTTCAAGGTCCATATACGGGTATCTTTCGGGGTGGGCCAAAATGGGTTTATACCCCATATCGTTCATTTTTTGTATTACAGGTATAACGTTGGGCGGTTTATTTATAAAAGAAAACTCAAACAGCGCGTAATTATCGCCCATTGTCATTAATTTTCTATCGTTTACACGCTCTTCAAACGTTTCATCAAAATAATGTTCTGCAGCGGTTTCAATAAGTATATCTATATTTTCTTTTTTTAATTCCGCTTTTAGTATCTCCAGGGAATCCGCGATGGTTTCTGGTGTGTTCCTGTAAAAATCGATCATAACATGAGGGGTGGCTATAATCTTTTTTATCCCCAGTTCCATCATCTTACGAATAAGTATAATTGAATCCTGCGGAGTTTTTGCACCATCATCAATGCCGGGTAAAACATGCGAGTGCATATCTACCATTATTGATTCATAGTTGAATGTTATTTCCTTGCGCTCTTTTCTCTTTTTAAATAACCCAAACATAATTACCGGTTAGTGTACTGTCCTTTATAATATTGCTGGTAATTTCCTGATGTAACATTTTGCAACCATTCTTCATTGGCAAGATACCAATCTACGGTTTTTTCCAGCCCTTCTTCAAAAGTTATTGTGGGCACCCAACCCAATTCGTTCTTCAATTTTGACGCATCTATTGCATAACGCAGATCATGACCGGCCCTATCTGTTACATAAGTGATCAGCTTTGCCGATTCACCGGTCCCGCGATTCAGTTTTTTATCCAATATCGTACACAATAAATTGATCAGGTCTATATTTTTCCACTCGTTATGGCCACCAATGTTGTAGGTCTCTCCGGCTTTAGCCTTATGAAATATAAGGTCTATCGCCCTTGCATGATCCTCTACCCACAGCCAGTCACGAATGTTTTCTCCCTTACCATATACAGGAACGGGCTTATTTTGTTTGATATTGTTTATTGCCAACGGAATCAGCTTCTCCGGAAAGTGAAAAGAACCGTAGTTATTTGAACAATTTGATATCACGGCATTTAGTCCATATGTATCCTGGTAAGTCCGTACAAAATGATCAGAACTGGCTTTTGATGCCGAGTATGGCGAATGCGGATCATAAGCAGTTTCCTCGGTAAACATTCCATCTTCTCCTAAAGTACCATAAACCTCGTCTGTTGATACATGATAAAAACGGGTTTCATCATAATGTCCTTTCCAGCTTTCACGGGCAACATTCAACAGGTTAACGGTACCTACAACATTTGTCATTACAAACTCAAGCGGGTTGGTTATTGACCTATCTACATGCGACTCCGCTGCAAGATGTATTACAGCATCCGGCTTTTCGGTATCAAAAAGGTTATTTATAAATTCAAGGTCAACAATATCGCCCTTTATAAACCTGTAATTCGGCTCGTTTTCAATATCTCTTAAGTTTTCGAGGTTGCCTGCATAAGTTAATTTATCTAAATTAATGATGGTATAACCTCGATACGTTTTAACAAAGCGGCGCACCACATGTGAGCCTATAAAACCAGCCCCTCCCGTAATAATGATCTTTTGCATTAGCTGAATATTTGTTTATAATGGGTTTTGAGATATGTATTTTTCCCACTCCCAGGCAGATGACATCATTGTTTCTATATCCAACTCCGTCTTCCAGCCTAACTTTTTGCTTGATTTTGTTACATCGCCCCAAACCTTCTCTACATCACCGGCACGGCGGGGGCCTATTTCGTAATTTACTTTTACACCCGTTGCGCGTTCAAAGGCCTTTATCACGCCCAATACGGTATTGCCCTGGCCTGTCCCTAAATTAAACACATCGTAGCCTTTATACTCGTCTTTCTCCAATAATCTAAGTGCTGCCACGTGAGCTTTGGCTAAATCTACAACATGTATATAGTCGCGAATACAGCTACCATCCGGGGTATCGTAATCATTGCCAAAAACAGTAATTTTCTCGCGTTTGCCTATTGCCGTTTGGGTAATAAATGGAACCAGGTTTTGGGGCACACCTATTGGCAGTTCGCCTATAAGTGCTGTTTCATGGGCACCAACAGGGTTAAAATATCTTAACGATACAACCTTATAGCTGCTTGTGCCTGATGCAATCATATCTTTCAATATCTCCTCGGCAATTTGTTTTGTGTTGCCGTAAGGCGATTGGGCCGGTTGCACGGGAGCCCCTTCTGTAACCGGTAATTGTGCCGGCTGTCCATAAACTGTACAGCTTGATGAAAACACAAAATTTAATGGTTTGCCATAATAGGCTTCCAATAAATTAATGAGCGAATAAAAATTATTGCGGTAGTATTTAAGCGGTTTTTGTACCGATTCGCCTACTGCCTTAAAAGCTGCAAAATGAATGATCCCTGCAACATCTGGCTCGGCAATGGCCAGGGCTTTTACGCCGGCTTCATCACAAAGGTCGAGTTTATGAAAAACAGGTTTGTAGCCAATGATCTTGGCCAGCTGTTCTAAAATTTTGGGGTCGGAGTTTGAAAGGTCGTCAACAATAACAGGTTCGTAGCCTGCATTTACCAATTCAACAACGGTATGGGAACCAATAAAACCAAGGCCTCCGGTTACTAATATTTTCATTTTTTTTATAGATGTTTTAAGCTATTGCCTTTAAATAAATTATGTTGCTATTTGTTATAGTATGTAAAATCCTTGTGGTTTATCTCCGTTTCGGGTAACGATTTAAAGTAATCAAGGGTGATCTTTAAGCCCTCGCTCCGCGAAACTTTGGGCTCCCAGCCTAATATTGCCTTGGCCTTGGTAATATCCGGGCGCCGCTGTTTGGGATCATCGGTTGGTAATGGCAGGCTGATCAGTTTCTGATCTGTACCTGTTAACTTGATGATCTCCTCCCCAAATTGCCGGATGGTTATTTCATCCGGGTTACCTATGTTCATCGGCTGGGCATAGTCGCTATGCAGCAGCCGGTAAATCCCTTCAACCAAATCATCTACATAGCAAAACGAGCGGGTTTGTGAGCCATCGCCAAACATCGTCAATGATTCGCCCCGTAAGGCCTGCCCAATAAAGGCCGGTARTACACGCCCGTCATTCAGCCGCATTCGCGGACCATAGGTGTTAAATATACGGATGATGCGTGTCTCTAACCCGTGGAAGGTATGATAGGCCATCGTTATCGCTTCCTGGAAACGCTTGGCTTCATCATATACCCCCCTTGGACCAACCGGGTTTACATTACCCCAGTACTCCTCGGGCTGCGGATTAACATTCGGATCGCCGTATACTTCGGATGTGGAAGCTATTAGCATCCGGGCTCCTTTTGAGCGGGCCAAACCCAACAGGTTGTGGGTACCCAATGAACCTACCTTTAACGTTTGGATGGGAATCTTTAAATAATCAATAGGGCTTGCAGGTGAAGCAAAGTGAAGGATATAATGCAGTTCGCCCGGAACAAACACAAATTTGGATACATCATGGTTATAAAACTCAAAATTCTCCAGTTTAAACAGGTGCGATATATTCCTCAGATCTCCGGTAATCAGGTTATCCATGGCTATTACATGATAATCTTCCTTGATAAACCTGTCGCATAAATGCGAACCTAAAAAGCCCGCGGCTCCTGTGATTAATATTCGTTTACGGTTTGTCATTAACTTATTTCTTTGTGTACGATGCTGTTATAATAAAAACTCCATAATTTTTTCTCCCGTCAAAGTCATGAAAATTACGCCCGTCAAATATAACAGGTGCATTTAACTTTTCTTTCATAAAATCAAAATCAGGGGTACGCGATACCGGTACAAGACCCGGCTCACGAATGGGCATTAATAAATATTTTGTTACTACTTTTAACGCCGGCTAAGATAATGAACATATTTAAATGATATTACTATATAATATTGGGTTAAGGCTATATTTTGTCGCCGTCTATATTGCAGCGTTTTTTAATAAAAAAGCAAGCCTGTGGATAAGGGGGCGAAAGGATCAGCAACCGATACATATAAGCAGCAGTATTTGGTTTCATTTTGCTTCACTTGGCGAATTTGAACAGGGGAGACCCATTTTAGAAGCTATAAGAGCCATACATCCTGGTAAAAAAATCGTGATCAGTTTTTTTTCACCATCGGGATACGAGATCAGGAAGAATACCCCACTCGCCGATTTTGTGTACTATTTGCCTTTAGATACAGCAAAGAATGCCGTACAATTTATCAACGCCATACAGCCAGAAGTGGCTGTTTTTACCAAATATGAATATTGGTATCATTATTTTAATGAGTTGCATAAGCGCGATGTCCCTTTGTACATCATCTCGGGCATTTTTAGGCCTAAACAAATCTTTTTTAAGTGGTACGGCGGTCTTCACCGTAAAATATTGGGTTTTGTAACCCGGTTTTTTTTGCAGGACGAAGCATCAAAACAACTGTTGCAAAACAYCGGCTTTACTAACACAACGGTAAGCGGCGATACCCGTTTTGATAGGGTATGGACCAATGCGCAGCATCAAAAAGAAATACCTGTTATTACCAAATTTKTTAATGGTAAAAAAGTATTTATTGCCGGCAGCACCTGGCCCCGGGATGAAGCCTTGCTGGCCGTACTGCCCGCTTTATATCCTGACTGGAAATTCATTTTTGCACCGCATGAAATAGGGGAAGAAAAAGTAAATAGCCTGGTAAGTTTATTACCTAAAGGTACGGCAATAAAATATTCTGAGTTAATTCAAACAGAGGAACTCACTGTTAGCCCCTCACGGTTTAACTCTCTCGTTATAGATAATATAGGTATGCTCTCTTCCTTATATGCTTACGGAGATATCGCTTATATTGGTGGTGGTTTTGGTGCAGGCATCCATAACACATTGGAGGCCGCGGCTTTTGGCTTGCCGGTAATATTTGGACCCAATTACCAAAAATTTAATGAAGCCCTGGAATTAGTCGCTTTAAAGGCCGGATTTTGCATTAATGATGCTGAACAGCTTAAGGGTATTGTTGATACCCTTGCAACTGATGAATCATTTTATAGTATTACCAGTAAAAAGGCCATGAATTATGTAAAGGAGCATACCGGGGCTACAGATAGTATTATGGCGCAACTTGGATAAATGTAAAAGCAGGATAAGGCATAAAACAGCCTATCCGTAAATATTGATTAATTGTTAATACGATTTGCTCATATATGACTGCAGCAATATCACGGCCGATATGGTATCCACCAACTCCTTATTTTGCCGGCCCTTTTTATTCATCCCGCTTTGTGCTATTACCGCCGAAGCCATTTTGGATGTAAAACGCTCATCAAGCATCTCAACGGGAATTTCGGGAAATGTTTTTTTTAGCAGGGCAACAAACCCTTTTACATGTATGGCCGATTGAGATGGCGTGTTGTCCATCTGTTTTGGTTCGCCTACTACAAAGCGCTCAACCTGCTCGGTTTTAAAGTAGGTTTTCAGGTAGTCTACAATGTGCATAGGGTGTACTGTATCCAGCCCGGTTGCAATGATCTGTAAGGGATCGGTAACCGCAATACCTATGCGCTTGGTGCCGTAATCAAAAGCCATGATTCTCATTAGATATGAGATGTGAGATATGAGACGAGAGATTTCATTGGGTGTAAAGATAGGAGATGTGAGATATGAAGGAGTGAGATTTTTTTGCATTTGGATAAAATGAGTTTTTCTTAACAAAAAGGCAATATGGATTAGCCGSGAGTGCGGCTCCTATCTCAAATCTCTCATTAGATTTTAGATGTGAGATATGAGATTTCATTGGGATGTAAAGATGGAGTTATGAAAGCGTGAGATTTTTTTGGATAAAAATGCGTTTTTCTTAATAAAAAAAGCCCATGCGGATTAGCTGGGAGCGCGGCTTCTGTCTCAAATCTCCTATCTCCCCTCTAAAATCTACCCCCGTCATATCTCACATCTCAAATCTAATTCCTATTTTGCACCAAATGCAGTTTAAGCAAATAGTAGGACAAGAGGCAATCAAACAACGGCTGCTTAACTCGGTGACAGAGAATCGGGTTAGCCATGCACAGTTGTTTTTGGGCCCCGAAGGATCGGGCAGCCTGGCGCTTGCCGTGGCTTACGCCCAGTACCTGTCCTGCGAAGATAAACAGGCCGATGACTCCTGCGGCATATGTTCATCATGCCGCAAGTACAATAAACTAATGCACCCCGATCTGCATTTTTCGTACCCGTTTTTCGCCAAACATAAGGATGATACCGCGCTTACTTTTATTGAGCAATGGCGGGATGCATTTACCGCTAACCCCTACATGAATCTGGATACCTGGCGCGGATACCTGGATGCCGAAAACAAACAGGCCAACATTAACATTGCCGAATGCCACCAGATTATCAAAAAACTCAGCTTTAAACCATTTGAATCGGTTTACAAAATCCTGATTCTTTGGCTGCCGGAATATTTAGAAAAAGAGGGGAATGCGTTGCTGAAAATCATCGAGGAGCCTCAGCCAAACACCCTTTTTATTCTTGTGGCCCAAAACCAGGACCAGATATTGAACACTATACTATCGCGTACACAACTAATAAAAATTCCTTGCCTGCCTTCGCAGGATGTGAAGCAATACCTGATTACTGAACATAACCAAACCGAGGATGCGGCTGCCGAAATAGCCTACCTTACCAACGGCAACTTAACCGAGGCGCTAACCATGCTGCAGCAGGATACAAAGAGTTACCATGGCCTGTTTGTACAGTGGCTTCGCTTATGTTTTGGCAACAAAGGGCTGGAGGTTTTAACTTTTGTTGACCAGTTTGCCAAAATGGGACGGGAGAATCAAAAGAACTTTTTGCGATATGGCATCAGCTTTATCCGCGAGTGTTGCCTGCTAATGGCAGGAGCAGGCAACCTGGTGCACCTACCGGCCAAAGAACTGGAAACAGCCCAAAAAATGACTAACGTGCTTAATATAGAAAAAGCACAGGATATATGTACCGAGCTTGAAAAAGCACATTACCATGTAGAGAGAAATGCAAATCCAAAAATTTTATTTTTAGATGTATCTTTACAGATTATAAAAATACTGAATTTAAAAACCATCCCTTCGGGGAGTCAATATATGCCAAATTAATTATGGGATGTGGAAGTTGTTCAACAGGGGGCGGATGCTCCCCTGCGGGCTGCAAAAGTAACGGCTCGTGCCTTACAAATGGTTGCAGCAAATTAGATGTTTACGATTGGCTATCCCACATGGATATGCCAACCAATTATAAACCGTTTCCGGTTATCGAAGTAAAATTCAAAGGTTCGCGTAAGGAGTTTTTCCTGAATAACGATAATATTTACCTCGAAGCCGGCGAACTGGTAGCCGTTGAAGCTACTACCGGGGGCTATGATATTGGCCACGTTTCTATCACCGGCGAACTGGTGCGCATGCAAATGACCAAACGTCATGTTAAGGAGGCCGATGTGGTTAAAAAAATCTATCGCAAAGCCACCGTAGCGGATGTGGATAAATGGAAAGCCGCCAAGGATATGGAATGGGAAACCATGCATAAATCGCGTAAGCTGGCGTTGGACCTTAACCTGAGCATGAAGCTGAGCGACGTGGATTACCAGGGCGATAAAACCAAGGCCACCTTTTATTATACTGCCGAAGGTCGTGTCGATTTCAGGGAACTGATCAAAAAAATGGCCGAAACCTTCCGCATCCGTATAGAAATGCGCCAGATAGGGATGAGGCAGGAAGCAAGCCGTTTAGGCGGCATTGGTTCATGTGGCCGCGAGCTTTGCTGTTCAACCTGGCTAACCGATTTTAAAACGGTTTCTACTTCGGCGGCCCGTTATCAAAACCTTTCTTTAAACACCTTAAAACTTGCCGGGCAATGCGGTAAATTAAAGTGCTGCTTAAATTACGAGCTGGATACGTACATGGATGCGCTTAAGCATATCCCCGATAATGTAAACGTTTTAAAGACTGAAAAGGGTGATGCCCGCCTGCAAAAAACCGACATATTTAAAAAAATTATGTGGTTTAGCTACCCCCGCGAGGAATCATGGGTACCTATGCCGATTGCAAAAGTTAAAGAAATTCAGCAACTGAACCGTGAGGGAATTATCCCGGCCGACCTGGGTGAAATGGAAGAAGAAGAAACGCTGATTGTTAAAGCGCTTGATTACGAAAACGTAGTTGGCCAGGATAGCCTGACCCGCCTCGATGACCGGAACCGCAACAAAAACCAAAAGAAGAATAACAATAATAATCGCAATAAAAATCAAAAACCCGGTATCACTGGCGGCGATGGAAAACCCAACAACCAGCCGCGCCCGCAAGGAGCAGCTCCCGTAGCCGAAAAGATAGCAGGGGCCCCGGAAGGTAACCGTCCGCAACAGGGAAACAGGCCACCAAAACAACAGGGTAATCGTCCGCAAAACCAGGGCAACAAGCCGCAACAACCGGGGCCTAAACCCCAGGCGCAGGGCAACAAGCCACCTCAGGAAGGCGGCAATAACAACAGGCGTAACAGGCCAAACCGCCCAAACCCTAATAACCAAAACCGTAACAATAATAATCCACCACCGCAGGATACACCACAATAAAATGAAACGGTATATAAAGATACTTTATCCGGCAGCATGCCTTTTAATGATAGCGCTGCTGGGTAGCTGTACCGACCCTACTGCGATTATTGATACAAACCTGCCCTTTGCAGATCATAATTGGTCGTACGTTAACCGGGTTAAATTTGATTGCCGGATAGATGATGAAAAGGCTGCTTATAACCTTTACTTTAATCTGCGCGTTACAGATGCCTATAAATACTCCAACCTGTTTGTGCTCATTTATCAAACCTCCCCCGCTAAACAGGTAAAGGTAACCCGCTACGAAATAAAGCTGGCTACCCGCGACGGCGAATGGCTGGGTAAAGGATCGGGTAATTTATATAGCTATCAGCTGCCTTTTCAAACCAATGTAAAATTCGCGGCTAAGGGTAATTACCATTTCGAGATTGAGCAAAACATGAGGGATAACCCACTGCATAATGTGAGCGATGTAGGGCTGAGGGTAGCAAAAGCGCAATAAATTGTTTTTTTCAGTATTTAATTTGTCCCTCTTTTTTTAAATCAAAGTAATATTTTTTACATTAGGTGGCTTATAACCTTGCTTTAGCTAATGAAAAAATTATTCCTTATCACACTGCTTTTTCCACTGCTTGCCGATGCACAAATAAATGCCGATAGTGCAAAGTACCAGAGCACAATTAAGTATTATACCAAGGCCATTACCCAAAATCCTAAAGATGCCGGCTATTATTACAAAAGGGGAATGGCTCAATATGGCCTCGAAGACTATAAAGCTGCCCTGGCAGATTTGAACCAGAGTATTACGCTTGATGCCAAAAATGAAGATGCTTTTATAGACAGGGGACGCACCTACGATAGTTTGAAAGACTATAAAAACGCTTTGGCCGATTATTCAAGCGCTATAGCATTATCACCAAAAGATGCTGTTGCTTTTTATAACCGGGGACTTGCCAAAGCACACCTGGATGATTATAAAAATGCTTTGTCCGACTATAATCAGGCCATAATTCTTAACCCTAAAGATGCTGATGCGTTTAATGAACGGGGCATCTGTAAAAAACACCTGGAAGATTACAAAGGTGCCATTGCCGATTATACACAAGCCATTGTGTTAAATCCTAAAGACAGCTATCCTTACTTTAACCGGGGACTTTTAAAAAACACCTTAAAAGATTATAAAGGCGCTATAGCCGACTTTGACCAAACTGTTATACTAAATCCAAAACATGCCGATGCCTGGTATAGTCGCGCAGGCATTAAACGCACGCTTGAAGACTATAGGGGCGCAGTAGATGATTATACAAAATATATTATGCTTGAGCCCAAAGACCCGGATGGCTATAACGGCCGGGGTTTAGCTAAATTGGACCTGGACGATTTCATTGGCGCTAAAGACGATGACAACAAAGCTATCGCGCTCGACCCCAAATATTCGGCGGCTTACTATAACCGTGGTCTTGCTAACGATGGGATAAAT
Organism: Mucilaginibacter sp. P4_G9; assembly: GCF_056400985.1. Taxonomy (NCBI): domain Bacteria; kingdom Pseudomonadati; phylum Bacteroidota; class Sphingobacteriia; order Sphingobacteriales; family Sphingobacteriaceae; genus Mucilaginibacter; species Mucilaginibacter sp. P4_G9. The sequence goes on from NZ_JBFUKF010000027.1 coordinate 26,095, forward strand.
GATTATAGCGAAGCTATTGATGATTATACAGCCTACATCAACTTAAACCCGAAAGATGCCGACGGCTATTTTAAGCGCGGCAATACCAAATTAGACCTTGAGGATTATAAAAGCGCTATTGACGATTACAACCTGACGTTAAGTATTGATCCCCAGTATAGCAACGCTTACTATAACCGCGCCCTTGTTAAAAGAACGCTGGAGGATTATAAAGGAGCTATTGAAGATTATACCAAAGTTATAACCCTGGAGCCTAAAAATGATGATGCTTATAATAACCGCGGATATGCCAAACATTTATTGAATGATAAGACCGGGGCCTGTGCTGATTTTAATAAAGCAGTTTCCATGGGTAATAAACTGGCCCCTGAGAATATTACTAATTTTTGCAAGTAAATGAATCACGAATRCACCGTTTCAACCGGCTATAAAATATTTTATTGGGCCCTGGCCGCATTAATGTTTGGCTTAGCCGGCTATCTTTTTACTGTTCCACAAAAACAGGGCTCCATCGTGTTCATTTTTCCTCTGTTAATAGGAATAGCTGGGGTAATGATTATCGTGAGCGTACTTAAAGGCCGCATCATTGTTACCAGCAATAGCATCATTCGAATTAGTTTTTTAAAAACAAAAGAAATTTTATTTACCGATATCAAGGGCTTCAGGGTTGAAGATAAGATCATCCGGTTTCAAACTGTTTCGCCCCAAATGCCTAAATTCTACATAACAAGGTATAGCGACTTCGGCAAAATAGATGAATTTATAAAATGGCTCAACAATACTTTTTCAAACCTTGATGCGATTGAATACCAGGAAGGCCTGTCCCAAATTTTGTCAGACAATAACCTGGGCATCACAGAAGATGAGCGAAAAGAAAAATTACACAAAGCAAAGTATATTTCCCTTGTGTACAACCTTGGCGGCATTGCCTTGTTTATAGCAGGATTATGTTTTCATGAAAAGGCAAATGGGCCGGTGGTCAGCCTTATTACGTTGTTATATCCTGTGTTAAGCGTGCCTATTATGTTTTATAGTAAAGGCCTTATCCGCTTTTATTCTAAAAAAGCAAGCCCCTTTTACCACATCTTTATTGGTACATACATAAGTACTATCTTTTTTTTGGTAATAACCGCAACCAGGTACGACATATTGCACTATAACAGCATTTGGT
>NZ_JBFUKF010000028.1:0-27172 GCF_056400985.1 Mucilaginibacter sp. P4_G9
CAATTGCGAGAGCTAAAATCCGGGGACACTGAAGTGGGAATGACGTTGCTAAAAGGGCTGTCATGCTGAGCCTGTCGAAGCATAGCGGGCAAAGGCCTATACGCGCGAGTCTTCGACAGGCTCAGACTGACAGGCCTTTACACCTTGAAAATCGAATATGTCATAGGCAGGAACGAAGCAATCGCGAACTATCCATATTTGCTATGCAAAGTCCGCGATTGCCGCGCTGCGCTACCCATGACGTGTTTGCAAAAAATAGCCTTTTGTCATGCTGAACGCAGTGAAGCATCTGCTCTCCGCCATGCCTCTTCGCCCTGTACAGTCTGCGAATAGATCCTTCACTGCGTTCAGGATGACAAACCTTTTAGCAACGTCATTCCCCCCTTCAGAGTTTCGCGAAATTTTACCACTCGTATGACATGAAAGATTATCACTTAACCAATACCCCAATATAATAATTAAAAGTATCAACCTCAATATTATCCCTGGTTGCACCGGCTAATTCTATCGGTTTAAAACGGGTTGTTGGGGTGATGAATTTATAGTCGCCCCCCTTAATCCGTATTTTAACGGGCATATTGAAACCTTTGGCCTCGGCGCTGGTCCAGCGGCAGTATGTTTTGCCTTTCCTTACCATCAGCTCCAGTATAGGCAGGGTTTTATAATGCAGGTATTGGTCAAATACCGGCGACAGGTCGATACCTGCCTGCTTGTTAATGAAATCAACTACCTCGTTGTAAGTTACCGTTTGATGATAGAACGTTTTGTTGAGCCCGCGCAGGATATTGCGCCATTTTTCGTCATCATTAATAATGGTGCGGATCATGTTGAGCAAATTACCGCCCTTGTAATACATATCGCCCGAGCCCTCTTTGTTCACGTTGTATGGGCCTACTATGGGGCTATCGTTTGCAATATTAGCACGTGTGCCGTGCACATATTCCTGCCCCGCCTGCTTGCCATAATATGTTTCGATAAACAATGATTCTGAATAATTGGTAAAACTTTCATGGATCCACATATCGCCCAGGTCTTTCGAGGTAATGTTATTACCGAACCATTCGTGCCCGCTTTCGTGCACAACAATGAAATCCCACTTAAGTCCCCAACCTGTGCCCGAAAGGTCGCGACCGAGGTATCCATTTTGGTAATGGTTTCCATAAGCAGTACCACTCTGGTGTTCCATACCCAGGTGATGACTTTCCACCAGTTTGTAACCGTCCTCATAAAAAGGATAAGGACCAAACCAGTGTTCAAAAGCTTTAAGCATGCGCGGTGCATCAAGTCCCCATTGCTTTTTGGCTTTTTTTATATTATAACTTAAAGGCCAAAAGTCCATAGTAAGCTTGCCTTTTTCGCCTTCGTATACACCTTCGTAGTGGGTATAGTCGCCAATGTTAGCCTCTATATCATAATTATTGATGGGGTTAGCTACAAACCAATCAAACCGGGTATACCCGTCTTTCAGATTGGTGACTTTGCGCAAACGACCATTCGAAACATCTTTTAAGCCTTTTGGTACGCTGATGCTAATAAGCGCGCTATCCACTTCGTCGGCCTGCTGATCCTTAGTAGGCCACCATACGCTGGCACCCATACCCTGGCAGGCTGTTGATACCCATGCATGGCCCAGTGAATCTGTATTGTACTCAACACCTCCATCCCAGGGTGCGCGTTTAGCTATGGTTGGGTTACCGGAGTAGTAAACGGCAAATTCATCCTTACTGCCTTTAGGGATATTTTGGGGAAAGGTTAAAAACACAGCGTTAAACTCACGGGTGTATTTCAATTCCTGCCCTTTGTAAACAACCTTTGCTATCTGGAGGTTATTCCACAAATCAAACTGCAGCGTGCTAAAATCATTAACAGCGGTAAACTTAAACAGCACATTACCGCTGATGAATTTTTTATCGATATCAAACTTCACATCCAGGTGATAATAGTTGATATCGTAACAGGTTCGCAGGGGCGTGGTTAACGAACCGCGTAAAGTATCGGCCTTTGTAAACGTTTCTTTTGCGGTACCCAATTGAGCCCTCGCCGGCAAAAAGCTTGCACCAGCCATTAAAAGGCCCAGCGTGTATTTGTATAGATTTTTATTTTGCATATTTAGCCCCCTCTAAATCTCCCCCGGTAGGGGAGACTTTTGATTGTCTTTTTGTAATTAATTTTTTTTCAAGCCCTCCCTACCGGGGAGGGGTTTGGGTGGGGCCTAATCCACCAGCACCCCTATATAATAATTAAACGTATCAGCCTCAATATTATCCTTGCCTGCACCTTCTATATCAACCGGTGTAAAATGGGTTGTTGGGGTGATAAATTTATACTCACCGCCTTTTACCCTTACCAATACAGGCATGCTAAAATCTTTTACATTGGCTATCCACCGGCTGCAAAATTTACCTCCTTTTGTGGCAAACTCCAGCGTTGGCAGGTTTTTGTAATGCAGGTACTGATCAAATATGGGCAATAGTTTTTTGCCCGACTGCCCGGTGATGTAGTTAACAACCTGGTTATAAGTTACCGTTTGATGATAGAATGTTTTGTTAAGGCCGCGAAGGATATCGCGCCATTTTTCGTCATCATTAATAATGGTGCGTACCATGTTAAGCACCACCGCACCTTTAGGGTACATATCGTCGGAACCTTCTTTGTTCACATCATACGGACCAACAACAGGGCCATCATTATTAATACCGGCCCTCAAACCAAAATTATATTCCTGGCCGGCTTTTTTGCCCCAGTTATCTTCTATAAACAACGATTCGGAATAGCAGGTAAAGCTTTCGTGGATCCACATATCGCCCATATCTTTCCCGGTGATGTTATTACCAAACCACTCGTGGCCGCTTTCGTGTACAATAATGTAATCCCACCTGGTTCCCCAGCCTGTTCCCGACATGTCATAACCCAGGTAGCCATTTAAGAAATGATTACCATAAGCCGTAGCGCTTTGATGCTCCATGCCTAAATGCGGAGTTTCAACCAGCTTATAGCCATCCTCATAAAAAGGGTATGGGCCAAACCAGTGTTCAAAAGCTTTAAGCATGGGTTTTGCATTGGCGCCGAAATGTTCTTTTGCTTTTTCAAGACTGGCAGGCAGCACCCAGTAATCCATCGTGAGCTTGCCTTTTTCGCCCATATAGCTATCGCTGAAATGAGTATAGTCGCCAATGTTTGCAACAACATCATAGTTGTTGATAGGGTTTGCCACAAACCAATCGAACCGGGTATAACCATTGTTCAAAGGCGTTACCTTACGCAGGCGACCGTTGGATACATCTTTCAGTCCTTTAGGTACACTGATGCTGATGAGCATGCTATCAACCTCATCGCTCAAATGATCTTTATTAGGCCACCAGATGCTGGCGCCCACACCTTCGCATGCAGTAGCTACCCAAGGCTTTTTTAGCGAATCTTTTTTAAATACCAATCCGCCATCCCATGGTGCATTTACCGCAATGGTTGGCTTACCCGAATAATAAACGGTAAACTGATCCTTGCTGCCTTTTACAATGGCTTTGGGGAAAGTTACAAACACTGCATTGGCATCGCGTTTAAATGGCAGCATTTTGCCTTTATAAACTAACTTATCTACCGATAGGTTTGCAAACAGGTCAAACTGCAGTTGGGTAAAATCCTGCGTGGCGGTAAACTTAAAGAGGTTGCTGCCACTGATAGATTTTTGAGCGATATCAAACTTCACATCCAGGTGGTAGTAATTAATATCGTAACAGGTACGCAAAGGCGTTAAATTACCGCGCAGACTATCGGCATGGGTGAAGGCTTCTTTTTCCTGCAGGAGCTGGGCATGGGATACAAATGGAATTAATCCAACAAGGATCAAGAGCGAGCATAAGGGCTTAAAGTTCATATCTAAAGATGCGCGGAAATGAAGTGAATAATAAAGTCTGTCAATTATAGTGACTAATTTAGCAACATAATTGCTAACAAATAATTTAATACAACACTGTTACATTAAAGGGTTAATAATTAACCATAGTTGGTTAAAATAAGGACACGTGCAGCGTTCAGTTTATTCATTTTCGTATCATTGCTGCCCCATTTCAAATTTTAAAACTATGGCTCATTTCCCCACGCAATATTCTACCTTATCGGCCATCGCTTTAAAAGCTTATATTGAGGATACTTATGGGTTGCAGCTTATAAGCTGCAAGTATTTATTACGTGGCGTAAGTGATACTTATATCATAGAGGCCGCCAATACCAAATATGCGCTAAAGATCTACCGCGAACAGCATCGGTCTGTAGATGAAATAAAAGGAGAAATAGAACTGCTGAACCTGTTAAATGAAAAAGGCGCAAGTGTTTCTTATCCAATTAAAGATCTCAAGGGCTATCAACTGCAAAAGTTTGAAGCTGCAGAAGGTATCCGCTATGGTATTTTGTTTTCTTATGCCGAAGGCGCCCCTGTTTTTGACTTTACCGATGAGCAGTTGAGAACCATAGGTAAGCAAATGGCAATTGTTCATAATATAACATCAGCTATCCAGCTAAAGCATCCCCGCAGGGAATATACTATTGAAACTACGCTTAATGCACCCTTAAAAAGTTTTGAGCCTGCTTTTAAAGATCTGCCGGATGAGTATGCTTATTTACAGGATATAGCCGGTAAAGTAGCACAAAAGCTGGCCTCCTTAGATACTACCGGATTTAGTTACGGCTATTGCCAGTACGATTTTCTGCCCAAGAACTTCCACTTTAATGAAGCCGGAACTTTAACCTTCTTCGATTTCGACTTTGCAGGCAAGGGTTTCCTGGCTAACGACCTGATGTCGTTTTTCGTGCATTTTTTTATGCATGTTTATACCGGCAAGATCAGCGATGAAGAAGCCGAACGAATGTTTGCGGTTTTTTTATCGGCCTACCGTGAAATAAGGGGGGTTAGCGAAGAAGAGCTAAAAGCAATCCCTTACCTGGGTGTAGGGTTCTGGATCTTTTATTTAGGATTTCAGTACGAGCACTTTGATGACTGGTCGAACCTGTTTTTTGGACCAAGGTTTGTTAAGGATAGGGTAACACTCATCAGGGCATGGTCAGATAAGTATTGCGGGTTTTGATTTTGTAGCGTAAACATTTTCAAGTCCGGCCCGGGAAACTGCCGGGTATGCACATGTTATGATTAAAACAACTTTTCTGATCTTCCTGAATCTTTTTCGTCCGCTGTTGCGTTTTTGATTTTATGACAATTGGTAATTTGTTGATTATTAAATAGATGCAATTCTTTACTGTTTCACTTGTTGCGAACGCAACAGTTTTGGATGATATTTAAAATTTAAAAGAAGTGCAAATGCAAACCCTTGTCACATACAACATTTTGACCTCGCCGATATAAATAATAAGCTAATTACCATTAACTTTGCCGTCCATAAAACACACTACTATGCAATATGATGTTATCGTTATCGGTTCGGGCCCAGGTGGCTATGTGGCCGCTATACGTTGTGCCCAGCTGGGTTTAAAAACCGCTATCGTCGAAAAGTATAACACCCTTGGCGGTACCTGCCTTAATGTAGGCTGTATCCCTTCAAAGGCGCTGTTAGATTCATCCGAACATTACCATAACGCCGCCCATACTTTTACTACACACGGTATCAAGCTTGATAATTTAGGTATTGATTTTGGCCAGATGGTAAAGCGCAAGCAGGAAGTAGTGGATGCCAATACCAGCGGCATTAGTTATCTGATGAAGAAAAACAAGATAGATACCCATTTTGGTACCGGATCTTTTAAAGATAAAAACACCATCACCGTTAAAAAAGCAGATGGCACCGAAACCGAGATCACCGGTAAAAATGTGATCATTGCAACCGGTTCAAAACCATCCGCTTTACCATTTTTAAAGATCGATAAAAAACGCATCATCACCTCAACCGAAGCTTTATCGCTTACCGAAGTACCTAAGCACCTGGTACTGATAGGTGGCGGTGTTATTGGTTTGGAGCTGGGTTCTGTTTATGCGCGTTTAGGCGCCAAGGTATCTGTAATTGAGTTTATGGATGGCATTATCCCAACTATGGATAAAGCATTGGGCCGCGAACTACAAAAAGTATTGAGCAAACTGGGCATGGAATTTTACCTGGGTCATAAAGTTACCGGCGCTACCGTAAAAGGCAAAGAAGTGACCGTAACTTTTGATACCCCTAAAGGCGAAAAGAAAGAGCTGAAAGGCGATTACTGCCTGGTAGCTGTTGGCAGGGTAGCTTATACCGATAATTTAGGCCTGGATAAAATAGGCATTACCGTTGAAGAACGCGGCCGTAAAATTACCGTTAACGATCACCTGGAAACCAGCGTTAAAGGTGTTTATGCTATTGGCGATGTGATAAAAGGTGCTATGCTTGCCCACAAAGCCGAAGATGAAGGCACTTTGGTTGCCGAGATAATTGCCGGCCAGAAACCGCATATTGATTATAACCTTATCCCGGGCGTGGTATATACCTGGCCCGAAGTTGCCGCTGTTGGGCAAACAGAAGAGCAATTGAAAGCTGCCGGAGTAAAATATAAAACAGGATCGTTCCCGTTCAAAGCCAGCGGCCGCGCCCGTGCTAGTGGTGACCTGGATGGTTTTGTGAAAGTTTTGGCCGATGCCACTACCGACGAGATCTTAGGCGTACACATGATAGGTCCCCGTGCTGCAGATATGATAGCCGAGGCTGTTGTAGCCATGGAGTTCCGTGCGTCAGCAGAAGATATTGCCCGTATCAGCCATGCACATCCAACCTATACCGAAGCCATGCGTGAAGCGTGTTTGGCAGCTACCGAGAACAGAGCGATACACATTTAGGATTTCGGAATTGAGAATTTTGATTACGGATTTTTAAACTTCGAAGTAAGGAATACCAGGGCAGAAACAATTTAAGTGTTTCTGCCTTTTTTGTTTTTAGATTAGGTTGTAAAATGCAGATGCTTTTGAATATCGCTATTGTTTTAATAACCATTGTAACCGTGGAGGCATTGTCCTGGGCAATGCATAAATATTTGTTCCATGGTCCGCTTTGGTTCATCCATAAGACACATCACCAGGAAAAACATAGTTTTTTAGAACTGAACGACATCTTTAGTATCGCCTTTGCTTCGCTGGCTTTGTGGCTGATGTGGCTGGGGCGTTATAATTTAGATTACCACTTGTGGATTGGCATTGGCATAAGCATTTACGGCATCATCTATTTTATTTTTCATGACTGGTTTATTCATAACCGCTTCAAGGCTTTTAAAAGTAATAATTGCTATTTGATGGCTATCCGCAGGGCGCATAAAATTCACCATAAATCATTGGAGAAAGATGGCGCGGAAGAGTTTGGGTTGTTGGTGGTGGGGAGGAAGTGGTTTAGGAGGTGAAATTGTCTGAACCGGAATTAAACGAATTAAAGAATTTTAGGAATTTCTGTTAAATATCTAATTCTATTAATTCAAAAAATTCGTTTAATTCCGGTTCAGACAAAAACACACTTTACACCGCTACCACATGTTTACCCTTTTTATAACCAATAGTGGCAAAATAAAGGATGAATAAATAAATAGGTATTAAAATTACATAAGCGGATTGGGCCGATATTTTATCGACCAATAAACCATAAATAGGCGGGAAAACGGCAGCTCCGGCAATACCCATTACCAGTAACGACGAACCTATTTTTGTAAACCTGCCTAACCCTGAAAGTGCCAGTGGCCAAATAGCTGGCCACATTAATGAGTTGGCCAAACCTAAAAGCGCTATGCAGCTTATAGATGCATATTTAGGAGTGAAAAGAGCACATGCCGTTAATATAACACCAAATACCGCCGAACAAACCAACGCTTTTTGCTGTGAAATGTACCTTGGAATAAACACGATACCGGCAATATAGCCGATCACCATGCATATTAATGTTCCGGATGCAAAATACTTGGCCGTAGAAAGCGGGATATCATGTGCTATGCCATAACCTATTATTGAATCGCCTGCGATAACTTCGGCACCAACATAAAAAAACAGCGCTAACACGCCCAATATCAAATGCGGAAATTGCATTATACTGGTTTTGCCTGAGTTGGCAGCGGCTACAGTTTCGTCTTCATGGTCGGTATCAATTTCTGGCAGGCCAGAAAAATAGATGAGCACAGCTAATATGGCCAATACAATAACCATTAATACATAAGGTAAAATCACCCTGGAGGCTAATTCATTCAGCTCGGCTGTTTTTTGGGCAACATCTAATTTTGCAAGGTTGGCATTAAACGCATCAATATTATTTAAAACCACGGCCCCAAGCGCTATTGGCGCCAATACACCGGCAAATTTGTTAAATATCCCCATCACACTGATCCGTTTTGCAGCACTCTCTGGCGGGCCAACTATCGTGATGTATGGGTTTGATGCCGATTGTAAAACCGCAAGCCCGCTGCCCTGTACAAATAAGCCTATTAAAAAGATAGCGTAGGTACGGGTTAAAGCGGCAGGTATAAAAATAAGTGCGCCAATGGCAATGATGACAAGACCTACTGCCATTCCGTTTTTAAAACCAAATATTTTAAGCAGCCAGGCTGATGGCTTGGCCATTAACAGGTAAGCTATGTAAAAGGCGCTGGCCACCAAATACGATTCGCGATTGTTTAGCTGGCAAGCTATTTTTAAATAAGGTATCAATACCGAATTTAACCAGGTTACAAAACCGAAAATAAAAAACAAAACGCCTATGATAATTACCGGGCTTACAATTGTTTTCTTTTGTGCCGATATTTCGGATTTGGTAATGGTTGTCATTTCTTTTATTTAAATCGTTAATAAGTTAATCAAGTTCCTAAAATAATTAAAAAAGTTGATAAATTATGTTCTTGATATGAAAATTTTAAAATAAGTAAATTTAAACGATATCTACCCCTGGAGGCACCCTGGGGATCTGGGTATACAACTCGAACCAATACTGTTGCCTGGCTTTGAAATTGAAACAGGCGACACCTACAGCATCTAAAAAGGATATCTGCTGTGCTATAACAACCTGGATGCATACCTGGTGCAATCCGATTTAAATTCCGAAATTCGGGCGCTTACATTTTTCAATGAAGATATTAATAGTAAACAATACCCGGATCCCCGCCGCAAAGTATGGTGGTACCGAAAGGGTGATCTGGTGGCTGGGCAAGGAGCTTACACGCCTTGGTCATCAAATAACTTACCTTGTAGCCGCCGGTTCCTCATGCCCGTTTGCCAGGGTGTTGTTTTATGATCCCGCTGTTGATATGAACCAACAGGTGCCCGATGATATTGATGTGGTGCATTTTCATTTCCAGGTGAGTGGGTTTACAAAGAAGCCTTACCTTATTAATGTCCATAATAATCCAGCCTACGGGCAGTCGCTTGATCATAATTCGGTATTTGTTTCTGCCGACCATGCCCAACGCTATGGCGGTACCGCTTTTGTGCATCACGGTCTGGATCCGGACGATTACCACAAGCCCAACCTGTCAAAAAAACGGATACACACCCATTTTTTAGCAAAAGCCGCATGGAAGGTTAAAAACGTTAAAGGCGCTATTGATATAGCTACCCAAAGCGGCAATAAACTCATTGTATTAGGTGGTACCCGGTTAAATTTAAAAATGGGCATTAGATTTACACCAAACCTGAATGTGAGGTTTAAAGGAATGGTTGATAATGACGAGAAAGCCGTGGTACTCAATAGTTCAAAAGCGTTGCTGTTCCCGGTGCTTTGGCACGAGCCTTTTGGTTTAGCCATTATTGAAAGTTTATACTTTGGTTGCCCGGTGCTGGGCACACCTTATGGGTCATTGCCCGAATTGGTACCCGCAGAGGTTGGTTTGCTAAGTAATAGTAAGCAGATCCTTACAGACGGACTTAGATCAGTAGATGGCTTTAGCAACCAGCTATGTCATGATTATGCGATGGAGAATTTTACAGTTCAAAAAATGGCAAAAAAATACCTGCAGCTTTATGAGCAGGTTATGAATGGCAAAATATTGAATGCCGGAACGCCAACTTTGCTGGTAGCTAATACAGTAAAATATTTGCCCTGGGATRGTTAGTAATGTTAAAGTTTAATAACGTATACGGTTAGTCAAAAGTTTTAAGTTCTGAAAAGGACACATTTCACTTACCGCTAACTCTTTTAACTTTACCATTATATATTAATACCGTTAAGTTAAGGAAACATCTAAGTTTTATTTTTGCAGGATGCCCGGGAGCCAACATGGCAATAATTACACTATTTTAGATCACGAGCATTGTTATGAAAAAATCTTAATGCATAGATGTTATATACTGCATAATAATTAATACCCTTGTGAATAGCTTTGCAAATCCTATATCATCGGCACAAAAAAAAGCATACCTATTGGTACTGTTGCTGTCTATATTGGTAAATGTGGCTGGCATAGGCGTAAAATACTTTACAGACGATCCGGGTTTGTACAGCATATTGGCCCGCAATATGGCTCAAAGCAACAACTTTTCCGATCTGATTTATCATGGCAGGGATTGGCTGGATAAGCCGCACTTTCCTTTTTGGATGGCTGCACTTAGTTTTAAAATTTTTGGCATTAATACCATAGCATATAAGTTACCCGCGCTGTTGTTTTTTTTCATTTCAGTTGTGTACACTTATAAGCTGGCAAAAAAATTCTACGGGTCAGAAACGGCCTTAATAGCCATACTCATATTGCTTACAGCTCAACATGCAATAATGTCAAATACTGATGTGCGTGCCGAGCCCTATATTATGGGTTTACTGATGGGTGCGGTTTACCATTTTTATAAGGTAAGGGATCGGTTTAGCTTTATTGATATAGTATTGGCATCCTTATTTACAGCCTGCGCTGTAATGACCAAGGGGATTTATTTGCTCATCCCTATCGGGAGCGCCATCATTGGCGATTATATATTTAAGAAAGATTTTAAAGGCTTGTTTAACTGGAAATGGCTGTTGGCCATTATCCTGGTGGCTATTTTTACATTACCCGAAATTTATACCTTATATATACAGTTTGACCTGCATCCCGAAAAAGTGGTTTTTGGCCGCACAGGCATTTCGGGTATCCATTGGTTTTTATGGGACAGCCAGTTTGGGCGCTTTAATAATAATGGTTTTATAAGGAACAGCCACGGCGATCCTTTCTTTTTCCTGCATACATTGCTTTGGGCATTCGCTCCCTGGGCATTTTTATTATATTACTTATTTTTCAGGTTTATCCGGAATGTTATTAAGGGAACGGTTTTACCCGAATATGTTACCATCAGCGGCGCTATTATTATGCTGTTGATATTTTCTGTCTCCAAATTTCAGCTGCCTTTTTATACCAATATCCTTTTCCCTTTTTTCGCTATCATCACTGCTGTTTTTATACGTGAGATCATCGGCAGTAATAAAAACCTTTTTTTTAGCATTACTCAATATATAACAACCGGACTGTTGATAGTACTCATTATTGTACTGAATTTTGCTTTCGCACCCGGTAACTGGCCTGTATTTTTATTGCTGGCGCTTATATTGCTGGCGGTTACCTGGTATATCTATAAAAATAGCGGAACAAAAATTCGGGCTTTGTTTTTATTTACCTGTTGCGTTGCTGTATGGCTTAATGCTTATTTAATAATGGTAGTTTATCCAACATTAGACTATTTTAAGGGAGATGTGCATGCGGCAGAATATATTAACCAATATTATCCAAAAAACCAGGTGATATCAGCATTTAACGCTCAAAATGCCTTTGAATTTTATACTCAACAGCCTGTTTCGTTTATGGATATTACCCAAGCCAGTAAGCATGGCAACGCACTCCTGTTAATTAATGAAGATCAAAAAGCCGAATTGCAAAAAACCGACACGCCATTTCAACTGCTGAAAGAGTTTGACAATTATCCTAATGAGAATATTACCTTGCCATTTCTCATCGAATCTAAAAGAATGACAACGCTAAATCATTTCTTTTTGGTGAAGATAAACGGTATCGCAAAATAAAAATTCCGAAATTCGCCATAATTCCGAAATCGAACGTCCTACATCCGACATCAAATTATGCTGCAAATACAGGAAAACGTATCTCTTAAAAACTTTAACACTTTTGGTATTGATGCCTGTGCCAGGTATTTTGTGGAGATAGCCCACGAGGATAACCTGGTTGAATTGTTTGCTGATCCGCTATGGCTGCAAACCGAAAGGTTGGTAATAGGCGGTGGCAGTAATTTATTATTGGTTACTGATTTTGATGGTTTAGTTATCCGGATGAATATTCGTGGCATCGAGCACCGTATAAGCCATAACGATGTATTTGTTGAGGCCGGCGGCGGCGAGGTATGGAACGACCTGGTAAACTTTTGTGTAGCCCGGGAATATGCAGGTATCGAAAACTTAAGCCTCATCCCAGGTTCTGTGGGTGCATCTCCTATTCAAAACATTGGCGCTTACGGTGTAGAGCTTAAGGATACTTTTGTAAGCTGCAAGGCTTTTGAAATAGCTACGAGTACTTTTAAAATCTTTAGCAAAGCCAATTGTAAATTTGGCTACCGCGAAAGTGTTTTTAAAAATGAGCTGAAAGGGCAATACATTATTGTATCGGTAAAGTTTCATTTATCACTTATCCCCAATATCAATACCCAGTATGGCGCCATAGGGCAAGAGCTGGCAGTGCGGGGTATTGCATCGCCTACAATAAAAGATGTTTCAAAGGTAGTATCACATATCAGGGTATCTAAACTGCCCGATCCTTCAACCATAGGCAATGCCGGTAGTTTCTTTAAAAACCCGGTGATAAGTAAGCCGGAATTTGAAGCTGTACACACTAAGTACCCTGATGTAGTAAATTATCCGGCCGCCGATGGGCAGGTAAAATTAGCCGCCGGATGGCTTATTGAGCAATGCGGATGGAAGGGAAAAACTGTTGGCCACACAGGAACCTGGAAGAACCAGGCTTTGGTATTAGTGAATCATGGGGGTGCCACGGGCAAGGAGATATACAGCTTTTCGTCGCAAATCATAGACAGTGTGTACACTAAATTTGGCGTTATGCTACAACGCGAGGTGAATATTATTAGTTAAAAATTTAAATTTTAACTAAATATTTCATTTTGTTTTCATTATTTACAAACAGCATTCGTGTTACAATTGTAGTTTTCGTTATTGTTTTTTATTTGCCATTTATTGCTTTTAATGCACTGTTTGTTAGCTATTTAATTACAATAGCAGTGTAATATATACACATAAGGTTTTGTTAGCAGTTTTTTGGTTAATGAGTGAGTTTTGTAGTTAACATAGCGCTAAGTGGCATCATGCTTGCCTAACTATTAACACAAAACTTTAACAAAATGACAAAGATTGAGTTTAACACCCTTGTATTGCGCCAGGCAACGTCACTAAGGTCTTATGCCTTACACTTTACCCATGACGCAGACGATGCTAACGACCTTGTTCAGGACACAATGTTGAAGGCCATAACTTATTACAATAAGTTTAAAGAAGGCACAAATTTAAAAGGATGGTTATACACCATCATGAAAAATACCTTTATCAACAACTATCGCCGTTTTGTTAAAATGAGCACATTTGTTACCAAGAGTGACGAGATCTCATCTCCAAACCTGGTATTCAGTTCAACAAAAAACCAGGGCGAAGCCAAATTTGTGATGGATGATATTAAAAGAGCTTTGGACAGACTGCCCGGAGATTACTACATACCATTTACCATGTATTTTGAAGGCCATAAATACCATGAGATAGCCGATCATTTAGAGATCCCTATAGGTACAGTAAAGACCCGCATCCACGTAGCCCGTAAGCTGCTAAAGAAAAACTTAAAAGCTTATGATAATGGCATTACAAAACCTGTGTACGCAGAGAACTGATATCATAAACTCAATATCATAATTCTTTAAACAGAAAAACCCGCTTCGTTGGCGGGTTTTTCTGTTTAAAGTTGTGTTATCGATAAGTGATAAGGCCCGCCCATAAAATTGATATTATAATGTTAACCAAGCTCTTTCATTGCCTCCCTGGCCACTATCTGCCCCGAAATAATTGCCGGCGGAACACCCGGGCCGGGTACAGTTAACTGACCGGTGTATAACATGTTTTTAATATGCTTTGCCCGCATGGCCGGTTTAAAAAAAGCCGTTTGTGCCAAAGTATTGGCCAGGCCATAGGCATTGCCCTTAAAGGAGTGGTAGTCGGCTTTAAAATCATTGAGCGCATAGCTGCGTTTAACAACTATCGCGTCTCGGATATCCTGCCCGGTGAGCCGTTTAAAGCGATCGAGCATCAGACCGAAATATTTTTCGCGGATGCTTTCATCATCATGCAACCCTGGCGCTACAGGCATCAGGAAGAAAAGGTTTTCGCCCCCTTCAGGCGCTGCGCCGCTATCTGTTTTTGAGGTACAGCAAACATAAAACAGCGGACTGGTAGGCCACACTGGTGTGGTATAAATCTCTTTGGCATGCAGTTCAAAATCCTCATCAAAAAATAAATTGTGATGTTTGATACCCGCCGCTTTTTTGTTGATGCCAATATAAAATAACAGGCTTGATGGCGACATCGTTCGGCTATCCCAATATTGCGCTGTGTAGTTTTGGTGCTGCTTATCTAACAAGTGTTGATCAACGTGCTCGTAATCGGCGCCGGCTATCACAAAATCGGCATAAAAAACACCTTTATTGGTTTGCACGCTGTTTACCTGCTTATTTTCAACATCAAGTTTGGTTACTTCAGTATCCAGCTTTATTTCCACGCCAAGTTCTTCTGCAAGGCTTACCATGGCTTTTACAATTTCGTTCATGCCACCCTGGGGGTACCAGGTGCCCAGGGCAAGGTCGGCATAGTTCATCATGCTGTACATGGCCGGTGTATTTTGTGGGGTAGCACCAAGAAACAGCACCGGGAACTCCAATAGCTTTATCAGCTTAGGGTTTTTAAAGTATTTGCGCACATGCCTGCTCATACTACCCAGCAACTGCAGGCTGAAACTTTTTTTGATAAGGTTAAAATCGATAAATTCGGTTATGGAATGCGAAGGGCGAAATACATATTCGCCCATGCCAACTTTGTATTTGTAGGCGGCCTGTTTTAAAAATTCCTTTAAACCTGTACTGCTGCCGGGCTCTGTTTGTTCAAAAAGGGCTTCCAATTCTTCCATCCCGGCAGGCACATCCATAATATCATCCTTGCCAAAATAAACGCGGTAGCCCGGATCTAAGCGCTCCAATTGGTAATAATCGGATGTTTTTTTGCCAAACAGCGCGAAAAAGTTTTCGAACACATCGGGCATCCAATACCAGCTGGGGCCCATATCAAACTTAAAGCCATCCTGCTCCCAAACCCCTGCCCTGCCGCCCGCCTGGTTATTCTTTTCAAGTATGGTAACCTTAAACCCCTCTTTAGCCAAAACGCAGGCAGCTGATAAGCCGGCAAAACCAGCTCCTATAACGATGATGTGCTTATTATTGTTCATTTGTAGTGGTTCCTGTTGCCGGGTTCGCGTTTGCTGTAACCGCCCTAATCCCACCCCTCGTAACACGCACGCCGAACCCAATCTCTGTGTAAGGTAAATTGTTTTGTGCGGATAAAAAACAATACGGATGCGATTTTGTATTTTTGAACACAACGGCATTGCAAATGATGAAACTGTACGATGAGACCTGTTTTGAATGCAGTAAGTTAATCACCCAAAAATACAGCACTTCTTTCAGTTTGGGGATAAGGGCATTTGATAAGTGTTTCCGTTATCCTATTTATGCCATTTATGGTTTTGTAAGATATGCCGACGAAATTGTGGATACCTTTCATGAACATAATAAATTGCAGCTCATCAGTGATTTTCGCAAGGAAACTTTTAAGGCAATTGAAGATGGCATCAGCCTTAACCCGGTTATTCATTCTTTTCAACAGGTGATTACCAGGTATGCTATAGACCACCAACTGATAGATGCTTTTTTACGCTCGATGGAAATGGACCTCGACCAAAAACAGTATGATTGCGAAAAGTATAACACTTATATTTATGGGTCGGCGGAGGCAATTGGGTTGATGTGCCTGCGGGTTTTTACTAATAATGACAATGACCTTTACCATGTGCTGTTGCCCCAGGCCCGAAGCCTGGGTGCGGCTTTTCAAAAGGTAAATTTCTTACGTGATATAAGGTCAGATTTTAAAGAGCGTGGCCGAACCTATTTCCCTGGTGTTGATTTTAATAATTTTACCGAGCAGGATAAAATAGGTATCCAGGAAGACATTCAGAAGGATTTCAACGAGGCCTTTAAGGGTATACAACGGTTACCCAACGGTACTCGGCTGGGTGTTTATATTGCCTATGTATACTACCTGCAATTGTTTAAAAAAATAAGCTATACACCGGCAAATGTTATCCTTCAAAAAAGAATCCGTATTTCTGATACCCGCAAAATAGGGTTATACGTTAAAGCTGTATTGCAACAAAAACTAAATGTGATTTGATGAAGCAACGTGTATTTTTTTTAGTCCCGTTTTTTTTATTGCTGATTGCACAAAACGTAAAAGCTGATGACCTCAATCTAAAAAACATACGCAAGCAGTTGGTAATAGCTATAGATAACAGCAAAACCACCGATTCATTGTACAAAAGCCTGACCGCTATAAAGAACCCTACAGGATTGGTTTGCGGATACAAAGGGACTTTGCTGGCATTAAAAGCCAAACATTCCTGGAACCCCTACCTTAAGTTCAAGTATTTAAATAACGCTGAAACCACGCTTAAAGCAGCTGTAAATGCCGATCCGCATAATATAGAGATCCGTTTTATGCGTTTTTCTATTGAGCATAATGTACCCGGTTTTTTAGGTTTTAATAAAGATCTGGCTGCCGACAGGGAAGATATTATTGCCCAGTTAGATAAAAAAAATTATGGCACTGCAGATAAGGAGCTTACCGTTGCCATAATTAAATTTCTGATTCAATCAAAACGCTGCACACAAGCCCAAAATGATGATCTGAATAAACATTTAGCCGAATTAAAGTGAAATACGCTTACCTGCTAATAAATATACTTACGGTGTTTTTCCCGATTGTTTTATCGTTTGATAAAAAAGTACATTTTTACAAAAGCTGGAAATTCAYCTGGCCGGGAATGCTTATAACAGGCCTATTCTTTTTGTTTTGGGATGTATTGTTCACTCAGAAAGGGGTATGGGCTTTCAATTCGCATTACATCATTGGCATAACCTTTTGGGGATTACCCTTGGAGGAAGTCTTGTTTTTTTTAACAGTACCCTTCGCATGCCTTTTCATATATGCCTGCCTAAACTATTACACCAGATGGAGGATAAATACCCCGTTAACCCGTATTATTAATAGTTTATTAGTTATGTTATGCATATCCGGGCTAATATTTTATTATGACAGGATTTATACAGCAATTACTTTGGGGCTATTATTGGTATTGTTGTTGATATTACAATACGCTATCAAGGTAAGCTGGCTTAACAGGTTCTATATTGCTTATATGGTTGCACTTATTCCGTTTTATATTGTAAATGTTTTTTTAACTTCAATACCAATAGTACTTTACAATAATAACGAGAATTTAGGCATAAGGGCAGGGACGATCCCTGTAGAAGATCATTTTTATTTAATGGCCCTGCTGTTGATGAACATCGGCTTTTTTGAATATTTTAAGGCTAAAAAACAAAGCTAATGACTCATTTGCCTGAATATACCCGATCACAACTTGCTCTTCGTAACGGGCAGGATAAGCCGCAGATCTGGGTGGCCTATAAAGGCATTATATACGATGTAACCGAAAGCCGCCTATGGAGCAATGGCAAACACTATGAGCACTGGGCCGGCCAGGATTTAACACCAGAGCTTGTGGATGCTCCGCATACAGAAACGGTGTTTGAAAAATTTGAGAAAGTAGGGAAACTTAAATAGCCCCGAAATAGAAAACCTACGAAGTTTTGGAAACTTCGTAGGTTTCAAACAACATGCAAATTTGCAAATCAAAAGCCCTCTCCATTAGAGCTGGCTGCATGAGGTTCTTATAACTCAAACTTTGCCAGGCTTATGAACTCCTGTATACGGGCTGTAATTTCCTGTTGTGATAAATTTCTTAATCTTTCGGAGCCAAATTTTTCGACACAGAATGAGGCCAGTGCCGAGCCAAAGATAATCCCGTTTTTGATGTTATTAAAGCTCACTGTGCCCACTTTGGCCATATAGCCGATAAATCCCCCGGCAAAGGTGTCGCCGGCGCCTGTAGGATCAAACACTTCGGCCAGCGGCAGGGCGGGTGCGCTGAATATTTTATCCTCGTGAAAAAGCAGGGCACCATGTTCGCCTTTTTTAATGATAAGATATGTAGGTCCCATGGTTAATATTTTGCGGGCAGCCTTAACCAATGAGAATTCGCCTGATAGCTGGCGGGCTTCGGCATCATTAATGGTTAAAATATCAACCATGCTGATAGTTTTTAAAAGCTCATCGAGTGCAATGTCCATCCAAAAGTTCATGGTATCCATTACAATGAGTTTGGGGCGGTTGGTTAACCGGTTTATAACACTTTGTTGTACTTGTGGCGATAAGTTACCCAGCATCAGGAACTCGCAATCCTGGTATGAATCGGGAATGATAGGGTCAAAATCGGCCAAAACATTCAGTTCGGTAACCAGCGTATCCCGGCTATTCATATCATTATGGTACTTCCCGCTCCAAAAAAATGACTTTTCGCCTTCTTTAATTTGCAACCCTTCAGTATCTACATTATGTTTATTAAGGTCTTCGATTTCGCTTTGCGGAAAGTCATCACCTACCACAGCAACAATATTTATATCATCATAAAAGTAAGATGCGCCCAAACTTGCAAAGGTGGCCGACCCGCCAACGATTTTTTCTGTCTTCCCAAAGGGTGTTTCAATAGCGTCAAATGCCACAGTACCAATAACTAACAAACTCATGTAAAATATTTTTAATTTTTTTGTCGCAAATATTGTGAAATTACCGCAGAAATTATACTTTTGCACCACTCCAAACGGAAAATAGTCCTGAGTAGCTCAGCTGGTTAGAGCATCTGACTGTTAATCAGAGGGTCGCTGGTTCGAGCCCAGCCTCAGGAGCAAAGGGCAAGCACGTTAAAACGGTCGCTTGCCCTTTCTATTTCAATATAAAAAGCCTTTTGATGCGATTATGATTTCCATTGTAATATGGGAATTTCACTTTTTTGGCGAATACGGGGCTATAGCAACAATTTTCAATTTCTTGGTTTACTTAGACTGTTGCAGTACCTCGATTAACTGTCTTAGACAGACGAAATGCAGCAAGCAAGTAATAAAAGGCGCCAAATGCGGCATACCCGGCCAGACTGGTAATGCCTTTTGTCGGGTCGTGTGCCAGCAGGATAAAAGAAGTGCCGCCGATTATGGACTGGCCACCGCTGATGATCATAGGCCATTGCCCGCCTAAAAATTTTCTGCGGCGTAATCCTAAGATCAGTTGAATCAATCCTGTTCCAATTGCCCAGGCACCGAAAACCATCAATGCTTCAGGAACGCCCTTCTGTACAGCGATGCTTACAGCTACAGTAGCGATGCCACTGATTACAGCATTTACATATTGTGGTGTTTTAGACGGGCTGCCGTGATTGGCGCGAATATCGAGGAACGTGCCCACTACGTCCCAGGCCGGATAGATGATCAGTAAAACGCTGGAACCCCCCATAGATGTTTTTGCAAAAAGGGTAATAAGAATCACCCAGACCACCGAAAAGGCTGCGCGGATAAAATAAAGCTTGCGTAATGATCTGGCAGTTTCAACGGCCTGTTTGCCAACTACTGCATTAGATTGAGAATTTGATGTCATAATTAAAATTTTAAATGTTTTATGATTTCAAAGTTCTCCGGTATTATCTGGCACATTTTTCACTTAAGTTAAAATGCAGATAAACATTACGGTACAATTACAGTTTTAATGCGGTGGCAAATTTTCACTTAAGTGAAAATGCTTACGTTATATTCAGATTATATTTGAGGGATTGTTTAACAGTGATTGTTTAGCAGGGATTGTTAACGCAGCACAGCTATCGACGAATTGGTTGCAGAGGTGATGCAAGTACCACCAATGCCTATAAATATTTATGTACGATCAAAGCTGCCAAGTCAACCGAACCAAAAGCATTAAAAGAATTTCTTTGTTAGTTTAGGTTAAAAATCTACGCTGGAAGATTGACGGCTTTTGCTGAGTTTGAATTGCTGGTTTAATAATAGCCGGATCATAATTTTATAGACAAATTTATACAATGATCAAATGACCGATAAAAACGATATCGTCTTTCAGCATCTGAGGAATTTTGCCTCGTTGAGTGATAAAGACATTAGCGATAGCCAGCCATTTTGGAAAGCGCGGAAAATAAATAAAGGGGACTTTTTCAACATGCAAAGCATGGTTTGCAATGACCTTGGATTGATAGTCAAAGGCATATTCAGGATTTACTTTCGTGACCCGGATACAAAAGAAGATAAGAACATATTCTTTTTCTCGGAAAATCAGTTTGTCGTTTCTTTTAGGAGTTTCGTATCACGCAACCCCTGTTGGTATTTTATCGAAGCGATGGAAGATTCGGAAATTTTCTTCATTTCCTATAAGGACCTTAACAGTCTTTATGAAACCCATCCTAACTGGGGAAAATTCGGCAGGTTGCTGGCCGAATTATTCTTTAATATCGCGCAAACGCGCACAGAAGAATTCATTTTTTTCTCTCATGAACAACGCTATATCAGGTTGTTGGAAGAACATCCGGATATTGTTGAGCGTATCCCGGCTTATCACATCTCATCTTACCTCGGTATCACAAACCCTTCACTGAGTCGGATCAGGAAGCGTATTGAAAATAAAAAGGCTGTATAAGATATATCCTTATCTTAAAAAAACTGTATGGTCCATCTTAGGACTAACCGAATCCACTGTATAGTAATTACAGGATTTACTCACCAATCTGCATAGCTATTCCAGGACGAATCAGCATTCTGTCCGCATGTGCACAATCACCGTCCGCTATCGAACAGTTTACAAAAACCCCAATTAATTAAATATCTAATAATCAATTATTTATAAAATGGCACTGGTATTGGCATTGGCATTATATATAAACACAATACACAATGAATACCGCCGACGACCGTTTACAGACAATTTGGGAAGGATGCTTACGCAACGAACGTAAATGCCAGGAACAATTTTACAAACTATTAGCACCAAGGATGCTGGCTGTTTGTATGCGCTATGCTACAGACAAAGATGAAGCACAGGATATACTACAGGAAGGCTTTATCAAAATATTCAGAAACATGAACAACTACCGGGGCGACGGCAGCCTTGAAGGTTGGGTACGCCGTATTATGGTACATGCCGCTATATCACGCTATCGCAAATTAAAGCCAATTGTTTTGGTTGAAGATTTTGCCGCAGATACCGTAATGCCGGTAAACAAAGCTTACAATGATAATGGTCTTGAAGCAAAAGACCTGATGAAGCTGATACAAAAACTACCTAAAACTTACCGTTCGGTATTTAATATGTATGCCATTGAAGGCTACTCGCACCAGGAAATTGGTAATTCATTAGGTATGAGCGAACTTTTATCTCGTACTACGTTATATCGTGCAAGAACTATCCTTAAAGATATGATAGGTAAACTGACCATGCGCGAGGAGCGTTGCCTGGCTTAAAGCCACATTGTGATGGTACATATTTGACCATAAACGCTCAGTGAAGCTGACAACGCTCATAATTACCCGAATGGGCGCTTTAAAAGAATATTCATCCCGGAGTGTTCGAGAGATGTGATATTAAAAGCCGGGGATGCGCCGGATACCCTGGGC
This sequence comes from Mucilaginibacter sp. P4_G9, assembly GCF_056400985.1. NCBI lineage: Bacteria > Pseudomonadati > Bacteroidota > Sphingobacteriia > Sphingobacteriales > Sphingobacteriaceae > Mucilaginibacter > Mucilaginibacter sp. P4_G9. The sequence continues at coordinate 21,854 of NZ_JBFUKF010000028.1, forward strand.
TTTTGCTATTCTGAAGCTTTATCTTTGAACTTTATCAACAGTCTTTTGTGCCTTCTTTGCCTTCATTTTCAAATTCAGCATCTCCACCAGCATCGAAAAAGCCATGGCAAAGTAGATATACCCCTTAGGGATATGCTGCTCAAAGGCTTCGGCTAAAAGGGAAACACCTATCAGCAGTAAAAAAGACAGCGCCAGCATTTTTACCGTTGGATGCTTGTTTACAAAAGAGGCCACACCATTTGATGACCACATCATGATGCCTACTGCTATTACAACTGCAAGTATCATGATCTCCACATGGCTGGCCATGCCTACGGCTGTAATTACCGAATCTAATGAGAAAACGATATCCAGCAGCATGATCTGGATGATGGTTGCTACAAAGCCCTGGGGTTTTACATTTTCGCTGCCTTCTTCTTCGCCTTCTATTTTATGGTGGATTTCGGCCGTACTTTTATAGATCAGGAACAAGCCTCCTATGATCAGGATCAGATCGCGGCCCGAAATAGCTAATTTTTCAGCCCAATCTACGTCTGTAACATTAAACAGATGCCCCAGGTTAAAAAGCGTTGCAGTAAGTGTCATTACCCAACTGATGGATAACAGCAGCAATACCCGGGTAATCATGGCCATGCCTAAGCCTACCCTACGCCCTTTGGCCTGTTGCTTTACAGGCAGCTTGTCAGATAGTATTGATATGAATACGATATTATCTATCCCTAAAACAATCTCTAACAGGGTAAGGGTAACTAACGAGATCCATGTTTCTGCCTGGGCAAATATTTCTAAATTCATAGGTGCGACGCTTTTAGGCCAAAAATAACAAAACCCCTGCTTTTTAGGGCAGAGGCTTGCGTAAAAGGATGAATTTATTAATTAATCAAAGTTTACACTACCAAATGTGGAGTTAATTGTAATGGTTTTATCGGTGCCTCCTTTACCAAAATGGCCTTTATAGTTTTTGGTAGGGTTAAATCCACGTTCACCGTCGGCAGGAGTTTTACTGGTTAAACTTACATCGCGGTTGCCATAATTAAAGCTGCCGTAGTGCACGGTTACATCAAAATCGGCGCTCTGGTCATCGCTCAGACCAAGTTTTATACTGGAGTATGACGACCTTACAGACAGCTCCTTCAGGTTTTTATCAATATCCTCAATACTAATCCCTCCGCCAAATTTAACGTTGATATTTCCTGAGGTTTTAATGCGGCCTATCTTTGCCGAACTGTAACTCAAATGTGCATTAAGTTTATCACAATCGCCCAGGCTTAAGCTGCCATAAGCTACATCCAGATCGCTGCCATTAAGGTTGCCTATAGTTGCATTGCCATATTTTACCCTGATCTGGTTACCTGAGTTGCTCAATGCTTTAGCTACCAGGCTACCGAACGAGTTATTGATGATAAGCTTGCCGCTAAGGTCGGGCAAATCGGTACTACCATATTTATTGCTGATAGTTAAAGGGCTTTTGGCCGGCATATACACTGTGTAGTTCACCTCAATTGAACGCGCCGAGTTACGATTTCCTTTAAAAAAAGAACCCCATGAACCATTATTATCCTCATCAGAATCGATTGAGGTTTTAAAGTATACTCCGGCACCGTCTTTACTATCCTTTATGTTTACATTATCCAACAGCTTTTGTGCCTTATCCTCATTGTTGGTTGTTACTTTTATCTGCACGTCAACTTTTACCTCATTTTTGGTCCATGTGTTTACGGTTATCTTACCAAATTTATTGTCGATATTAATTATATCGTTGGCATCAACGCTATAGCTTTTGCTGTAGCTTTTGGTTTTTACAACTTCATCACCGCTTTGTGCCTGTTTATCATTATCGTCATCGTTGCTATCATAGCTAAAGTTAAAGCTTTTATCAAAATCCTTAAAGCCATAAGCTATCATAGGGGCTATTTTGGTATCAAATTTATAGGCGAAGTTTAACATGCTATCATTAAACTTAAAAGCAAAGCGTTTTAAACTATCGTACTTAAAGTTTTTATCAAAATGCTTGAAGCTTTTGTTAAAATTCTTCATGTTCAGCTTCATGCTTTTGTTAAACTTCTGCTTGTTAAGTGAGCTCATTTGCTTTTGCAGATCGCGCATCTTTACTTGCAGGTCTTTCATTTTCTGCTGATAATTTTTATCATCTATTGCCGAATCATCGTCGTCATCATCACCTGATGGGGCAACTTTTGGCGTAGCAGGCTTTGTAGGCTTTACCGGCTTTTTTTGCTGCGCAAAATTTGCTGTACTAATGGCTAATAAAACCATTAAGGCAAACAGGAAAGGTTTAAATATTTTTGATTTCATTTTTTTGATCTTTATTCGTTTCGTTAAACTGCTCTATCACATTTAGTTGCTGATTAAGCACCTCGGTTTGTATTTGCAAGTTCCGGATCATTGCACGTAAAACACGTTCCTGGTTAGGACTGGTAGCTAAATCATTATTCAATTTTTTATAGGTCGAATCCATTTTGGCAATTTCGGCGGTAAACTCCTTAAGCAGTTGCGGATCGCCTTTTGATGCTGTTTTAAGCTGGTTAAGCTGCGTTTTAACTAATGATGCATAATGTATCTGCTGCTTGGCATACTCGGGATTGATAGCAGCCAGGTCAACGTTTTTTGGGCCTTTTTGACCTTGGATATACACCCCGAAGCATATCCCCATTACCACAACGATGGATGCGGCCACCTTTAGCACAAAAGCGAGCGAAAAGGTTTTGGCTTCGCGCTTTTTTGGCGCAGCCTCCAGCACGTTTAAACGCGCCTCTATTTTGCCCCACAGGTCTGCCGATGGTTCTATCTCGTCAAAATCTTCGTGATTATTTTTCATGAAATCTTCAAATCGCTTGCTCATGACACATTTCCCTTCCTGTTTAAAATTTCCATTAGTTTTCTTTTTGCTCTCAGGAACTGTGTTCTTGAGGTGTTTTCTGATATATTTAAAATTTGTCCTATTTCCTCGTGGTCGTACCCTTCAAGCAGGTAGAGCGATATTACTACCCGGTAACCATCCGGCAATTGTTTCATGCCCTCTTTTACCATTGCTACCTGGTATTGTATTTCATCATCATCGGTAGCTTCCTCATCGGGGATATTCTCCAAATGATTGCCGTCCAGTTCTATCAGCTCAAGTTTGCGTTTACGCAACTGGTTTATTGACCGGTTAACCACTATTTGCTTAAGCCATAAACCAAATGTGGTTTCCTGCCTAAAATCTTTGAGTTTATTAAACGCATCAAGGAAAGCCTCCTGTAAAACATCTTCGGCTTCGCCAATATTGCCCACTATCCTAAAGGCGACGTTCAGCATCGCTTTTGAATATAAACGGTAGAGTTCATAACAGGCTTTTTTACTTCCCTGCTTACACTCTGCCACCAGGCTGTAATGCTTATCTATAAATATTGCTTCCAAGTTGTGTTAAGCTTCAGTTTAATAGACGCAGGGTATTCTACAACGTKGCACGATTGGATGATTTTTTTTGAGTATGATGATTTTAATGGAATATAGCAAAAAAAAAGTCATTGCTGAATGAAGCAATGACGATGTACAATATAACCTATTAAGTTTAAATCTCTTTTCAAGTATGCTGCTTTTGTACCCTGCGGTGCACCAGCGTTTTTACTTTTTTTGATTTGCCTTTTTTACGTTTGCCCAGCCAGATAATAAAACCCGTTACCGGCAGTGAGGCGCAGATAAGACTGGCCAAAAAAGCGGTGATCTTGCCGGGCAGACCCAGCACCTGGCCAACATGGAGATCGTAATTCATATCGTTCATCTTCATGCCGGGGCTTTTTTGTATATGTGGAGTTTGTTTTAACAGTTTGCCTGTATACTTTTCAAACTCATAGCCATCGCTTTTATAAAAGTGCAGGCTTTTGGCATAGGCAGTGATACCCACAGTTCCTGCTGCCGAAGCATCGTCATAGATCAGGAACATCTGCGCCTGCGGCGATTTGGCTTGTGCCTGTACAAATGCCTTATCAATAACAAAGCGATTATCCACCCTCGTTTTTAACAGGGAGTCGGATTTTAGGGATACTTTTTCTGATGGATAAGCTTTACCCAGGTTAGCGGTTGTATAAATACCTTCCCGCACCGATTCAAAAACCATGGATAAACCTGTCAATGCCAATATAATGGCAATACCGGTTGCATAAAATCCCAGCACATTATGCAGATCATAATTAACCCTACGCCAGCGGCCATTCCATTTAATGTTGAAACTGCGCTTGCAGTCGCTTTTGCGTTTGGGCCACCAGAGGATAATGCCGGCTATCATCAGCACAATAAAAACAATAACAGATATGCCCACTACCAGCCGGCCAACATTGGCAGGCAGCAGCAGGTAAAGGTGGATGTACTCAACAATAATAAAAAAGTTCCGCGCCGGATTTTCTGTATGGGTAACCTGCCCGGTATAGGGGTTCATGTATACATATAACATCCCCTGCTCCTTAGGCAAATTTACTAATAGCGCCGCGGGCCTGTCAACACCATAGTAATACATATAGCTTGCTGTAGCGCCGGGATGCCCTTTTAACCCTTCGGCTTTTAGGGTTGATGGAGGCAGGTATGGCTTATGCTGTACTTCTACCCTGCGGTAGTTGTGTATGGCATCCTGGATCTCGTCCTGGAAACAAAAAATACAGCCGGTAATACTTACAATAAACACCACCAGCCCGGCTATAAAGCCGAGCCAGCGGTGTATAAATAATATGACTTTTTTAAACGTCATGTTAAAATTTATAGGTAAATGTAAGGGCGTAGTTCCTTAGTTTTTGCGGATTAACGGTTGTGTAACCTATCCAGTATTTTTCGTTGGTAAGGTTATCCATTTTTACACCGATCCTATAGTGGCTCAGATCATAAAATGCCGAAGCATTAAATTCCGTGTATGCCGGTAAAATAAATACTCCCTGGCTTACGCTATTGATAATCTTATTATCGCTGGCATAATTACCTCCTAAGCCAAAGCCCAGGCCTTTAACTCCGCCTTTTGATATCCGATAACTTACCCAAAAATTAGCCAGGTAAGGTGATGACGCGGTTGTAGGGCGGCGATTGGCTACATCGGCATTGGAGGTGGCATCGTATTTCGAATCATTGTATGAGAAACCCGCCACTATATTCAATCCAATAATTGGATTTGCAATAACTTCGGCCTCAATACCTTTACTCAATTGAGTGCCATCCTGCAGGTAACGGTTAGGTGTTGCCGAAGGACGGCTTATATCTTTAACCTTAATATCGTAATAGCTCACCGTGCTGGTTAATTTGCCGTCAAACAGGTCGAGTTTAACACCGCCTTCAAGC
>NZ_JBFUKF010000029.1:0-26815 GCF_056400985.1 Mucilaginibacter sp. P4_G9
CCTAAGCGCTACATCCAGGCAAACATAAATATATATCTCGCCAGCCGATACGGGAATATTATCATGAATTAAATAAGTATATCAAATAAGGCCTATCTAAATTAAAAAGTAATTAAATACTATTTAATACCAACATATTTTAATTATTAAATTTATCATTTACATATAACTAAAATATACCATAGTATAGTATCGTTTTCATATCATACAATCAAAACATAAATACTTATGAATAACTCAAAATGTGGAAAAAAACCGCTTTAAAGGCAGTATTTTTCGGCTTTTAAAATTTTAAATTAAAAAAAAACCTTATAGATTAGCTTTAATTAAAAACAATAGACCTCATAATTTAAAAGGAGTAATTAAATGAAAAAATTTACTGAAGTAAAAGAGCTTGTAGCTTCTTTAGAGGCTGACGCCGACAAATTCTACAACAAAGGAAACAGCGCTGCCGGAACCCGTGTTCGTAAAGGTATGCAAGATCTTAAAAACCTGGCGCAGGCTATCCGCCTTGAGGTTCAGGAAGCTAAAAACAAAGAAAGCTAAGGAAGATTTTTTGATCAATCTTATTCCTATAAAAACCCGGTTACAATCAATAACCGGGTTTTTTTGTTGCCATTTTGTTCCTATTGATCGATAAATTGAGGGCGATCCCTGCGGTCCGGGCTATTCACTCATACTACACAGGCCTTAACCCCGGGGGCCGGTACCCGTTACTATCCCTATCGCGAAAAATCAATACTTTTGCCTCCTGCAATTATAAACAAGAAGCCGGGGATCAAAATAAGAAGGAAAATCCTCCACCTTTTGAAGGCTTTTTCATTTCTTCAAATTTTTCTATTTCCTTCCCTAACAGAAAAGCGTACTCGCCGCCCATAAAATTCCGGAATATCTGAATATCCTGCTGTTCACGTGTATCAACAAGGGCCTGGATGTATGCGACCTTGTTTTCGCTTTGTACAATGGCTAAAGGCAGGTTATAATAAGCCTGAATATAATTCATCAGCAAGCGGGAGGTACGGCCATTACCATCATAATACGGGTGGATGCTTACGAGGTTGAAATGAGCATCAAACGAAAGGCTTAATTGTTCCGCTACAGACAGGGAATTTTCCATTGCCTCATTCAACTTTTTTACAAGGTCCTTTGTTAATCGCTCTACCTTATCAAAGTTCGGGAAATAGGAAACTCCAGCCGTTACATTACCCTTACGGAATGCGCCTGTTGCTGAATCTACGGTACCCAGCATAGTGTTATAAACTTTACCGGTATTTTTCATCACCAGGGCATTTATCTGCTGTAAAAGAGTTACAGATAAACTTCGCTTAGCTTTTGCATTTTCCATTGTAAACAAAAGGGCTGCATGATGATCCGTTACCATCAGGCTTTCTTCAAGCGGCTTACCATTCGGTGTGCGCCCCTCATTAATAAGTACCTGTGTTTCAATTTCGGTGAGCGTGGAGCCCTCAATTCGCGTTGAATGATGATCAATAGCGATCAGGTTAAACCTGTCATGATCAAGCACCCCCGGTATGCCCAGGTCATTATATTTTGTTATGAGTTTTACTAGGTCCATATTTGATGATACGAAAATAGGAATAAAACAATTCAAATCCGATCTGTTTCCTGATCTGGGTAGCGACTAAAAGGTTAATTTACACCTTCTCCCATCTTCCGGATTGAAATGATATTTAAACATACACAGTAAGGAACCACGTTCCCTCACTTTCTATTTATTGCCGCAACAAAAAAAGCCATATCAAATTGACATGGCTTTCCTTATTCTAAAATATCGTTACTTAAGCTAAACTTTGTGTTTCCTTAATAATGGCATCAGCAGTAGCCTTGCCAACCTGCACCAGGGGTAACCGCACGGTATCACCGCAAATGCCTAATTGCTTTAAGGCGGCTTTAACACCGGCCGGGCTGCCATCGGCAAACATCAGTCGGGTAAATTCAATTAAACTATAATGTGCTGCATGGGCGCCTTTGTAATCATTATTCAATAATAAACGCACCATATCCGATAGCTGTCTTGGCAAAGCGTTGCCTATAACCGATATCACTCCTACCGCGCCCAATGCCATCATAGGCAAAGTAACCGGATCGTCGCCCGATATGAATAAAAAATCTTCGGGCATATCACGCACCAGGTGGTTAAACAGGTCGAAACTACCCGAGGCCTCTTTTATGCCGATGATATTTTTAAAATCATTTGCCAGGCGCACTGTGGTTTCGGCACTTATAGTACTGCCCGTACGGCTGGGTACATTATATAAAATAATGGGCAGCTTCGCATTTTCGGCTATTGCTTTATAATGCTGGTAAATACCCTCCTGTGTAGGCTTGTTATAATGCGGGCTTGATGATAGTATAGCATCGTAACCATCGGTATTAAATGATTTTACCTGCTCAACAACTTCATGAGTATTATTACCACCTATACCGGCAACCAGGCCAACACGCTTATTCACCACTCCGGCAGTAAAGGCCCAAACCTGCTTTCGTTCGGCCTCGCTTAATGTGGCGCTTTCGCCGGTTGTACCTAATGATACCAGGTATTCTACCCCGCCATCAATCAAATGTTCAATAAGGTTTTTCAACCCATCGTAGTCGATCTTTCCATCCGCATGAAAAGGGGTCACCATGGCTACCCCCGTTCCGTAAAATATATTCATGATTAAATTTAAAGGACGCTAATATAGGAGGAAAGTATCAAGTAGTTAGTATCAAGTATCAAGATTTTATGGATTAAGTATCAAGTCGCTAGTATCAAGTATCAAGACTTTGCTGATATTACGGGAACAGGTTTCTATTATCACCGACTGAAGGGCACACGCCACTTGACAATAACTACTTGATAATAAAGAAGAAGTATCAAGTAGTTAATATCAGGTATCAAGATTTTATCGGATAAGGTATCATGTCGCAAATATTTCAGACTTTACTTGTATTACCGGAACAGATTCTATTATCGTCGCCTGAAGAGTACTTGCTACTTGATACTAACTACTTGATACTCTTTCACCATACTAAAGGCTGATTCCTATCACCAAATTATTCTTCATATTACTTCCGCTGTTATAACTCACGCCGTACAATACCCTCACAGCGCGGTATTGCAAACCGAAACCAAGTTCGGTGTAATTTTTAAGTGTTGGGGTGTACAGGAAATTTACATCAATGATCTCCTGTAATTTTAAATTGCGGATAAAGGGGATCTTATTGGTTATAAAACCCGAGAAATTATGTTCCAGGTGACCTTCGATGTATTTATCCGGTGTACTGAAATTATAATAATCCAAAAGCAGGAAGCGGTTAAAAGCCGGTTTATAAACTACCAGCTGGTTACCATCAAAGTGCTTATAATCGGGGTAATATATTTTGTTTGTGTTGAGGAATTTTCCTGCGCCGATAAAAAAGGATGTTTGCCCATAAAAGCCGAGGTCGATATCAGATTTGGCAATGTCGGCGCTCAGCAGGTCGTAATCCACATCGCTTCCAAATACCCCGTTTATCCCTTTGGTATAATTGATACCGATGGTTGGAGATTTGGATGGCAGATACCGGCGACCAAACGGATAGGTTTCATACCGGTTGCTAAAATCATAACTAACGCGTGTACTTATTTTGAATGATTGATTCTCTGGAAACAGCGGGACATCCTGTGTGGGCACTAAAGGATTGTTTGAAGTAAACTGGCGATCGTTATTATGAAAAAAGCTGTAATTGGTACTATTAGGCAGCCATTTACGGTTAGCCCACTCCACATAGGCGCTGGCCTGCCATCCGCCGCTGATCCGCTCGGAAAGCGATGCCGAAGCAAATTGCTTTTGATACAGCTTTTGGTAGTTCCGCCTGTAAAATAGCGTGTAAACCGAATTTAAAAATGGAGATTCGGGTTGATTATTGTTGAGGTCAGTAATGTCCGATCCGGCGTTGAAGCTCAATGTCATTCGCTTCACGGGCATAACAACCCCGGCAACGCCATTAAACAGGTGATTGCTGAAACCATAGCGTGCCCTGGCATTCACAGTTATAGAGCTATTGTTAACGGTATCTATAAGCTTGCTGTAGCTTACACCATAGTTAACAGCAAAACCCTCGACGGTGTTGTACAGTACCGAGTTTAATACACTGTTATAGTGAAAACTTTCTTTATTGTACCGGTTACGGCTATCAATACCTGTAACCAGCAAATTGCTTAGTTTAAAAGTGTTATTGGCTTTATCCAACGAATCGAGATAGGGTTTTGATTCGCGTTTAATGGCCAGTTTACCCTTAACCTCATAGTCTTTCTTTTCCTCATCGGTAAGCGGAATAGGACGCTCCTGTGCCCAGTATACCGAATCCTTATCATGCCCTTTGCTGATATTGATCCGCTCCACAAAATCCTTTTTGTTAAGTACGGGGTTAAGGTCATAATTTTTATAAACGCTTATAAAATACCCGCCCAGCTTAAAACCAAAAACACCGCCGGTAAATTCAAATTTAATTGAAGCCGGCATCCATACCTTATCATTTACCGGGTAAAACTGTTGGTTTATCTTCAGCGTATCAACAAAATTGATGTTTGATTTTTTGCTGATAAAAAGCTGCAATGCCGAAAGCCGCCAGCTATCATCCAGTATGTAAATATAGCCCTCAAAACATGGATCGTAACCGCGCCTGGGCGTTACCTGGATTTTGTTAATGGTTTCGCCGTTTTCAACGGTCACTCCTATTAGCTTATACTTATAGTAAAATAAGGCATTATCGGCTATGGGCGATACCAGTGGGCGATTGCTGAGGCCTTTCCAGCTCTCAAAATTCTGGTAAAAGTTCACCAGCATATCTGATGACCGGTTAAAGCTGAAAGCCCTGTTAAAACCCGATACTTTTGATGATACCTGCACCTCATGCACCAGGTCGGGTCGCATAAAGCTGTATTTTGATTCAGACTCCGAAAGGTACACAATGCCGGTACGGTTGGAGTCGAGCCCCGCCTCGCTGGTAGCTTTCTGCACGTCAAAGCCCATGAATGATTTTGGGGCGGCCAATAGTTTTTGTAATCCTTTTATATAAATATCGCAGGTATAGGCATTTACCTCGTTTAAATAAGTTTTGCGCTTTTTAATAGCCTTGCGGATGATGGCGTAGGCCGGATCTTCGCCGCCGGCATGTATGGCAATATCCTTAAGCTGGTAAATTTCTGTTTTCAGGCTGATGTTTATCACCAGGCTTTCGGTTAGCGTTACCTTTTTACTTTGCTGCCCAAATCCCACCGCTTTAAACTGCAATTCATAAGTTCCCGGCTTTAGTTGTATCTGGTAAGCCCCATCACTATTGGCCGATACGCCTTTGGTGGTGTTTTTTATATACACCGACGCAAAAGAGATGGGTTTATTATTTTCGTCGGTTATTTTACCGCTGATGTTGAGCTGCTGTTGTGAAAACGCATGGATACTTAAACCTAAAAACAGGAATAATAGCGGGGTTAATTTCATTTAGCAGGTATTTAAGCTAAGATGAAGCTTATTTACTAAATGTTACAGTGGTTAAATGTTAAATTGTGTGAAATCGCTTTGAAAATAACTAAATGTGCCGTTAGAGCTAAAATCCGGGGACTTTGAAGGGGGAAATGACATTTTAAAAGGTTTGTCATCCTTGAACGCTTGAAAGATCCATTCACATACTGTACAGGGCGAAGAAGCATGGCGAAGAAAAGATGCTTCAAGCGTTCAGCATGACAAAAGGCTTTTTTTGCAAACAGTCATGGTTAGGCACGAAGCATCAGCCTCCTAAATTGACGCTTAGAAAAAGGCATTGCAAATTTAGCCTATCAGATCAAGCAATTCCTGGTCGCTGATGATGGGGATATTTAATTTTTGAGCTTTTTCCAGCTTGGCAGGCCCCATATTATCACCGGCCACCAGGTAGCTCAGCTTAGCCGAAATACTGCTCAATATTTTACCGCCATTTTGCTCAATTAGGTCTTTCAGCTCATCGCGCGAGAATTTTTCGAACACGCCCGATATAATAAAGCTTTGCCCCGTTAATTTCTCGCTTGCCAGCTTAACCTCATTTTCCACTACAACAAACTGCAAGCCCCTGGCTTTTAACTTTTCTATTTCCTGCTGATGTTTTTGATCGCCAAAATATTCAGTAATGCTTTGGGCAATACGCTCACCTATTTCATCCGCAGCTACGAGGTCTTCAAGACTGGCAGCCATCAGCTTATCTATCGATTTAAAATGAAAAGCCAGTTTTTTGGCTACCGTTTCACCAATATAACGAATGCCCAGGCCAAACAATACCTTTTCAAACGGCATCTGTTTTGATTTTTCAATCCCGTCGAGCATATTATTGATGGATTTTTCTCCAAAACGGTCTATCTGTTTTAACTCATCGGCATGCGTATACAAATCGTAAATATCACTAATGTGTTTTATAAACCCACGCGAGTATAATGTTTCAATTGTTTCATCGCCCAAACCATCAATATCCATGGCTTTACGGCCAATAAAATGCTGCATTTTGCCAACTATCTGCGGCGGGCAGCCTTCATCATTGGGGCAGTACCAGGCAGCTTCACCTTCGGTACGTAATAATGGGGTATTACATGCCGGGCAATGGGTTAAGTAGGCTATAGGTTTTGCATCGGGTTTGCGCTTATCTAAATTCACACTGATGATCTTCGGGATGATCTCCCCTCCTTTTTCAACAAAAACGGTATCATGTTCGTGCAGTTTCAGGCGCTCGGTAATTTCATCGGCATTGTGCAGGGTGGCGCGTTTTACAGTTGTGCCTGCCAGCAGCACCGGCTTTAAGTTGGCTACCGGCGTAACCGCGCCTGTACGGCCAACCTGGTAGCTTACCTGCAGCAGTTCGGTCTCCACACGCTCTGCTTTAAACTTGTATGATATGGCCCAGCGGGGCGATTTGGAAGTAAAGCCCAGCTCCTGCTGCTGCGAGTAATTATTTACCTTAATAACAATACCATCTATATCATAGCTCAGACCGAAACGGTCTTTATCCCATTTGTTTATAAATTCCAGTACATCGTTAATGTCGCCGCATAAGCGGCTATGGTTATCTACATGAAAACCCCAGCTTTTTACAGCTTCCAGGCTTTCCCAATGGGTTTTAAACAAAGTTTTTTCGGTGTATAAACCATACAGGAAACAGTCAAGCGGACGCCTGGCTACCTCTGCCGAATCCTGGAGCTTCATGGTGCCCGATGCAAAGTTACGCGGGTTGGCGTAAGTCACCTCACCATTATCTGCACGTTCTTTGTTCAACCGCTCAAAGGCTTTCAGGTGCATAAACACCTCGCCCCTTATTTCAAACAGATTGGGGTAGCCGCCTTTATCTAACTTTTTAGGGATGCTGTGAATAGTGCGCACATTGGTAGTTACCTCATCGCCCTGTGTACCATCGCCCCGGGTTACGGCACGTACCAGCTTGCCATCTTCATAAGTTAAACTCATGCTGAGGCCATCAAACTTAAGCTCGCAAACGTATTCAAAATTATCGCCAATAGCCTTGCGGATGCGCTGATCAAACTCTACCAGTTCCTGCGCATTGTAGGTGTTTCCTAACGACAGCATGGGCCAGCRGTGCTTTACTGTTACAAACTCTTTGGTGATATCTCCACCCACCCGTTGCGTGGGCGAATCCGGGTCGGCAAACTCCGGGAATTCCTTCTCAAGCTTGTTCAGTTGCTCCAGTTTCTTGTCAAAATCAAAATCGGTAATTGTAGGCATAGCCAGCACATAGTAGTTGTAATTGTGCTGCTTTAACTCGGCGGTTAATGCCTGGATCTGTTTTTTTGCTTCGGCGGGTGACATATATGCGAAGGTAATAATTTAGTGATTGGTCGTTAGTCACTGGTCATTAGTTTTTTCAAATGCTGGCCTAATGACCAGTGACTAACGGTTTATCCGTAATAACCGTTTCACTAATCATGCTCATTGGAAAGGTAATGCCGCCGGGAACATCAGCATTATCTTTTATTGATACCGTTCCGCTGATATTCTGCTTAATTTTTGATTCGCTGATCCAGCCGGTTACCTTATCTGCCTTAATATCAGATATCATGGTGCCGTTCATATCATATTTCATCGGCATATCCGCTACCGGGCCGGTAATAGTTACTATGGTGCCATCGCCATGGATCACGTAACTTGATGGCGTAACATCAGTTAACTGGTAAACCGTGGTAACATTGGCCTTCATGGTGCTTTGAAGCGTGGTGCGGATGGTCCATTTATCATTTTTCGCTACAGCTATTTCCGGAAAAACCGCTGTCGACATTTCGATGCTTCCCTTAATGGCCCCGCCACCAAATGATTGTATGAACTTTGCTTTTAACTGTTCTTTTTGTACTCCCTGGATCTGCGAAAAACCATCAAGAACCGACGAGATCATGCTTTCTACATTTTCAACCGATTGAATCTTGCCGCTTTTGGTAAAAGTAGCAGTAAATGGCTTATCAATCAGGCCTCCTAAAATAGACGACATAATATCCGCAGGGTCTTTTTTTTGGGAATCAAAGCTCACCGGCCCGTTTGGCAACTGCATTTTCATATTCAGGTTTTTGTACGTAACCTCCATATAGTACAGGGAATCGTCTGCATTAAGMACTTTAAAGGATGTGGTTCCGGATATTGAAACATCAATATTATTTACCTGCCCGTTTATGGTTTGCTTTATAGCCGATGTGGTGGTGGTAATCATATTATAAGTATTACCTTTTGTTAAATGCAGAGCGAGTTTTAACCTTTGCCCCTGGCAGGTAACTGTTGCAATTAACAGTAAAAACAGGTTGAACAGATATTTCATGGCGTTAAGAGCTTACCGGACTAAGATATTATATTATTTTATCAAAAAAATGTAATAAATTTTAACAATTAATTAAAACTAAATTCGTTAACTTTATAGTAACCAATTACTCTTTATCATTCAGTCATTTTAATAACCGAAAGGAGGGTTTTATGTTACAGCAAATAGCATTTATACCACAGCGTCAATTTCACGTGCTGATCAATTTTAAAAACGATGAACGCGTTGTAGCTGTATTACCCAACGAGGCAGGAAAGTTCCGCGTGGTTGATCAGGGTAAGATTATCGCTGAAGTTAATTTTGATGAAAACCGAAACGTTGTTTGCTGCCAGGGTAAGCTGGAAGATAAAATTATGACTCAGCTGGCGCAACACATAAAAAATCATTACGGGTATTAATAAAACAGGTAAAAAAGAATTTGATAGTTCATGGGTAATGGCTCATGGTTCATAGTCCATGGGAATTTATTATTCGTGGGCTATCTTTTTTTATTAGCCCACCCAAACCCTCCCCGAAGRGAGGACTTAAAAACAAACGCGGGACGCTTCTATCCCTTCTTCACCGGTTCCTTTGCCAGCATAGCCTCCTTAATAAATTTAACCGGGGCACTGCCATAGCTTAAAAATTTCTCGTTAAAATCCTTGAGTTTATATTTATCGCCCATTTTATCTTTCCAGGCATCGCGCAGGTCCATGATCTCTTTATAGCCGGTGTAATAGCTGGTAAGCTGTACGCTGCTAACACTTACCCTTTTCCATTTGCCATCGGCTTCGGCCTGTTGCTGAAAGGCTTCGGTGGTAAGCATTTTAATGGCCTGCTCTTTGGTCATGCCACCGCTATGCACGCTATAATCCAATATGGCATTACATACCGAACGCAGGTTCCATTTATACCACATCAGCAACATCTCGGCTTCATTATTACCATAGCCGGCATCCAGCATCATCTGCTCGCTATACACAGCCCAGCCTTCGGCCATGGCGCCATTGCCAAATACAGCTTTGACAATACTTGGCGCTTTATTGGCATAAACGCCCTGTACATAGTGGCCAGGCACCGCCTCATGGATACTCAATATCTGGATGATGTACTGGTTGTATTCGCGCAGGTAGCTGTCTGCCTTTTCTTTTGACCAGTTGGCAAGGCTGCCTACATTGTAATAGGAATTGCCATTTTTATCATAAGGCCCCGGCCCACTCATAGATGCACCGGCAACACCTGCCATATAACCCGGCTCTTTACGAATAATGAGCGGTTTGGTTGGATCAAGCGTTACCAGGTCTTTGGCAGTCACAAACTTATTTAGCTTAGGAATCAGCTGCACAATGGCCGACTGAAACTCATCCGGTTTTGCGTGGTTTGATGACAGCGTATCAATCAACTGGCTAATCATCGCCAGTGAATCAACAGGTATCGCCTTATTACCAAAATATTTTGGCCACAACTGCCTGCTTATTTTAGCCATCTGCTGGTGAACATATTTTTTACGCTGTACCGCGGCATTGTAAACCTGTTGGGCGGTGTTTGCAGCTACTATTTCGTACTTAAATTTATCTTCATACAAATCCTTACCCAGCCTGAAGCTGCGTGGGTGGTCGTTCTTTAAATTCTTTAACCATTCGGCATAATCCTTTATAGCCTTAACGGTGATGGCAGCCCTGTCTGTCATCAATTTTTGTTCGGCCTTGGGAATATTGGTTTTCTTAAGCGAATCGGCAAAGTCTTTTTCTATTACATCCACGCCACCCAGGTTTTGCTCAATGGCGAGGCTGGTAAGCTCGGCAACAGGGTTTTTTATCTGTTTCTGAGCATCTTTATAAAAAAGCGGCACATTAACCATTCGCTGGTAAAAATTACGCAGCCGTTTGCTAAGCGGGGCATAATGCTCATTCAAAATATAGGCAAAAGTGCCAATTACGTTGTATGATGATGGGTCCCATTCATAGCTCTTCAACTGTTTTATCTGCCATTGCGCATAATCCAGTTGATTCTCCAACATTTTAAAGTCAACTCTGTTACTTTCATTAAGCGTGTTTACATCAAATCTGCTTAGGGAATCTTTTTGCACTTTGGCAAAATCAAGTATCTTATCGCGACTTTGTTGATTTGGAATAAATAGCAAACTATCGTATTTATGGTAACCTACAGACGTAGCCCAGTCGGGATTTAGCTTCCATAAACCATCCAGGAAGGAGTTTTCATAAATGGTGAAAGCTTCATCATCTTTACCAAACGTTGGATAGCTGCTTGCGCTTTCTTTTTTGCAGCCGGTTAAGGCTACCATGAAAAGCACAACAGCCAGTGCTATTTTAAACAGTATGTTTTTAATCACGGGATAATAAAATTAAATACCGCATAAACTTAAAACATTTAAGGTGAATAAATCAAACGGGGGCTTAATTTGTTACTTTGCATTATGAATAACGAACACAAAATTTTGATTGAAGAAATAGTGCATTTACTGCAGGGTGGTAATGCCCACGCCAATATAAAAAAAGCGCTGGATGGCTTACCTAAAAACCAGCGTGGTGCAAAACCCGGTAAGTTACCTTACAGCATCTGGCAACTGGTTGATCATATACGCATTGCACAATGGGATATGCTGGAGTTTTGTAAGGATGGCAGCCATCAATCGCCCGAATGGCCCGATGGATACTGGCCAAAAGAAACCGAACCCGGGAGCGATGAAGCCTGGGACCAATCAGTTAACCAAATAAATAAAGACCTGGACGAACTTATAGAACTTGTAAAAACCAGGGACCTGTTTACAAGGATCCCACATGGCGATGGACAGCATATTTTGCGGGAAGCTTTGCAGGCGGCAGATCATATGGCTTATCATGTTGCCGAGATCATCGTAATACGGAGGTTATTAGGGGCCTGGGGGTAGGCCCCTTTAAATTAAAACGCGTCCTTTCGGTAAAATAAACTACCTCACCTTCTTCACAAAACTAATAACCGCTTTCACAAATTCAGGTTTGAGGGGCCGATCTGGTTCGTTGTAGGTGGCTAAGTTTTTATCCTTATCTATAGGTGCTTCTTTTAAAACGTGATTCATATCGGGTATAATATCAAGCACGGCATCTGATTTGGCTTTCTTTAATTTTTCGGCATCGGTAACTTTTACCTGCAGATCGGTAGTGCCCTGAACAATAAGTATAGGCATTTTTAATTTCCTGATTTCCCTGGCAGGGTTATACCTGAACCAAGACATCAGGTATTTTTGAATCCCGGGCCTTGCTATAAAATATAGTGAAGGATCAATATTATCGGTTGTCTTCCCCCTTTTCAAACTATCAAGCATTCGTTTGAATCCTTCAGAAATAAGTGTTGGCTGCGATTTCATTTGCTCGGTAAGGATGATATCAGCCGAATCGCCTGCACCGGCTACAGAAATGAATGCTTTTACCGGCTCATCAACAGATGAAAGTATGCCTACTAATGACCCTTCGCTATGGCCTAATACAATGATGCGCGAAAACCGCTCGTCATCATTCAGGAAATTTATCAGATTAACGGCATCTTCCACATAATCCTCAAACCTTATCTGATTTTCTGTGGTAGAGCTTACACTTTGGCCAACAAGACGTTTGTCATAGCGTAAAGATGCGATACCGCTTTTGCCCAATTCGTTGGCAATCATTTTATAAACATTGGCCGATACGCCTAACTTAGGGCTGTTACCATCTCTGTCAGTTGGGCCCGATCCGGCAATAATCAGTACTACAGGTACTTTGCCGGTGACGTTTTTAGGCATAGCCAGAGTACCCGATATAGAACCGGCAAGGTTTTTTACCGATACCGGTGTTTCTTGAATAGACGGATCCATAACAAATGCAGCTGCGACAGGGGCAGTAGGTCCGTTTGCATTTGCCTCGGCCGCTGCACCCTCATATGGTTTTAAAAACAAACCAGTGTATTGATTTTTATCATTCAAAGCTATATTCAATAAAAACGTCCCCTTACTAAATGTTGCTTTATATGCGGCTATGGGGCTGGCAAATTTTACAAAATCCGTACGGTCCAGGCTCCCCATTTGTGTCTTTAATTGAAGGGTAGTAGTTTTGAAACTTTCCAACGGCAGGCTGGCTTTCATTTCGGGACTAAAAAAATTAAAAATACTATCAGGTTTGTTGCTGTTGTAAAATTGTATAAACCTGCTTAGCGCAGTCTTATAATTAGCCGGCTCTGTTTGTGCAAACAGCTTAGTTGCAAAACATATGATCAGTACTAAAAAACTAACTTTCTTCATGGTTATAATCTTCCAAACGACATAACGCCTGTTTGATGCGAAATTAATAAAAAACGTATGGGTTTCATTTTATTTGATTTACATATTTCACGCTGAGCGTAACGTTAGATTTTCGGAGGGTTCTATGTGTAAACATCGACATGGAATCTATATTATTTATTAATGCGTTGTAAAAAACAAATTACCAATATATTATCAATTTAATATTTTGTCTTATATTGCGTTACATTTCATAAACTGAAAAGTATCGGAAATTTCTACATCTAACTATTAATGAAGGTTTTATTCGGAAGCATTTTTTTTGCATTCCTAACCGGAGTGTGTTGTATTTCTTTTGCTCAAACCCAACCTTCGGCTATTCAAGGTAAAGTTGTGATAGATGTTAACGGCCCTGCCGAAGGGGCTACCGTTGTACTGATGAAATATGCTGATTCGACCATCATTAGATCGGGATTGGCTGATAGATCAGGAAATTACAAGTTAAACAACCTGAAACCCGGCAATTATTTACTTTTAGTAACCCAGATAGGCAGTGGCAAAGTATATGCAGGGCCTTATCAATTAACTGCCGGCCAAACTTTTGTGGCTCCTGACGTTATTCTGAAACAGGTAAGCACCCAGCTAAAAGATGTTACAATTATAGCACGTAAACCTTACATTGAAGTAAAGCCCGGCAAGATTATATTAAACATTCAAAACAGTATTTTAGCCGATGGCAACTCGGCCTATGAAATATTGCGCCAGTCGCCGGGAGTACATGCCGGGGGCGATAAAGAAACATTAAGCATTATTGGGCGGCAACCAGCCCTCATCACTATTGACGGCAAAACAACAAACCTAACCGGCGATGATCTTAATAACCTGTTGCGCAGCATGCAAAGCAGCACTATTGATCAAATCGAGATCATCAGCAGCAGCTCGGCAAAATATGATGCCTCGGGTGGTGGTATCATCAATATCGTATTAAAAAAAGGTAAAAACCTGGGCACCAACGGAACCTTTACCGCCGGAGCGGGTATAGGCAAATATGCCAAGGGCCGTACCGGGATAGTGTTCAATAACCGTTCGACAAAACTTAACGTGTTTGGTAATTACACTTTCGATGACAATAAAACCACCCGCTTCTTTAGCAACAACAGGAATATTAATTATCATGATACTTTAAGTAATTATAATGTAGCGTATAATAATATTCAAAGAACACAAAATCATAATTTCAAATTGGGCGTTGATTATTCCCTGTCAGAAAAGCAAACTATAGGTGTTTTGGTGAGTGGCATTGTAAGGACTGACGCTTTTGTAAAAAGTAATAATTTACAGATCTCCAATCAAAACAAACTTGATTCGATAATCACCGCTCAATCTGATCTTAACAGGGGCAGCAACCTTTTTAACTATAATATTAATTATAATGGCGAATTGGATAAAAGCGGCAAAACTATATCTGCAGATGTAAATTACTCCACTTATAAGCGCCATTCAAACGAGTATATTACCAATAACTTTTACAGGCCCAACGGCAGTACCTACCGCAATACGATGGAGCTGGAAAACCTTTCGCCATCTGACATCCACACCTGGACATCAAAGATCGATTATATTAACCCGTTCTCTAAAACGTCAAGATTAGAGGCCGGTGTTAAATACAGTAGTACCAAAAGTGATAATAACCTCATATTCGGACCAAAAGTAAACAGCGCCTACAAGGCCGACACTAATTTTAGTAATCGGTTTTTATATACCGAACAAGTAAGCGCGGGTTATATAAACTATGTAAACAAAATTGGAAAATGGAACCTTACCGCCGGTATACGAGCCGAAAACACCCACTCAAAGGGCGTTTCGATAGGATTAAACAAAAGCTATACAGATGCCAGCATTAACAATTACTTTAACCTTTTCCCCCTGGCACAGTTATCATACACTTACAATAATAAAAACGCATACAGTTTAAGTTACAACAGTGGTATACACCGGCCCGATTACCAGGATATAAATCCATTTTTATACTATACAGATCCATATGATTATCGATCTGGCAATAAAAACCTAAAGCCCGAGTATACCAATACTATCCAGCTATCGCATACTTATAAAGAAGAATTTATTACATCGGTATATTATTCTCAAACTAATGATGCGTATGACTTTCCTTTATACAATCAAAACGATGCCACCAAGGTTAATGTAACAGAGCGCAAAAATTTTGGCCATGTATTTTCATACGGAATTGCGTTTTATGCGCCTGTGCAGTTTACCAGTTGGTGGTCGGGTAATTTCAATGTGGATGCATCATACCTGCGCTACAAAGCTTATCCTGCTAACGGCAACTTTGATAAGGCTTCGCAGTATATTACGGGCAACAGCACACAAAACTTTGCTATCAGCGGTACCATATCCGCCGAAATCTCGGGCCGGTATGAATCGCCTACTTTATATGGGATCAACCGGCTAAAAGAAACCTATTCTGTTAACGCTGGTATCAGCAAACAGCTTTTTAACAAACGTGGCAGTATCAAAGTAAATGTGACTGATATTTTTAACACCGACCGCGACCGCAATCACGCTGTTTACCAGAACGTCGACCTATCAGGAACAGACAAAAAAGAAACCCGCATATTCAGAATAAGTTTTTCTTACCGCTTTGGTAAAAGCACAGTTAAGTCGGCCTTAAAGCATGATACAGGCAACGCCGATGAGCAACGCCGTACGGGAAACTAAACCTTTTGGTTACCTTATCCTTAGTTCGGGATACTTACCCTTTATCCGGGTTACAAAAAAGTTGCCTAATGACTCGGCATGCATAAATTTTTTAAAGGATGCTTTTGAAAAGCCAAAATATTGCCATACCCCTCCACTATCTCTAAACTCCAATTCCAAAACCTTCGTGGAAGGATTATAGCCCGCACTACTTAATGCCGATGATTGCACAGCCTGCCTTTGCATTTCCTGGTATTACATATTATTATATATAATATGTAAAAAGAAAAAATGTTTTAAAAAACAATTACCCCGCGTGGCCGCTAAGCATGCTTGCCAAAATAATAAGCAAAACTAATAATGTAATGCACAGGTACAGGTAGTCCTTTTCCAATACAAAACCAATAGCCGAGAATACAACCCTTATTATTGGTGTAGCTATCAGCAAAATAATACCGGCTTGTATAATAGCCCTGCCACGTAATGTAAAAATGCCGTTAATGATCCCACTTGCGCTCTGTACAAAATCGGGCACACCCTTAAAGGTACTGTAATCTACATGACTTTGCCCGTGCCTGTACAGGTACAGCACACCGCCAATAAACACCACGCTCATGGATATCAAAACCCCTGCCCGCAATATCCAACCTATAACGGATTGCATGTCGGTATCTTTGAATTTAGTCATTAGTCATTAGTCATTAGTCATTAGTCATTAGTCATTAGTCATTAGTCATTAGTCATTAGTCATTAGTCATTAGTCATTAGTCATTAGTCATTAGTCATTAGTGGGAATTGACAATCGGATGCTTTGTTTTGAATATCTATAACTATTTTTCTAACCAGAAAGGCACCAATGACCAATGACAAGCGCAGCGTAATGACCAATGACTAAATCTTATGTGTGAACCCATTATATATCATTTGCGAAGCCAAAAAGGTTACAACTACAGCAAAAACCCAGCGCAACCAGCCGGATGAACTGGTGTGTACCAGTATTTTTGATCCGCTAAGCGCCCCCAATAAAACTCCTATAGCAACCGGCATGGATAGTCCCGGGTCAATATATCCCCGTTGAAGGTAAACTACGGCGCTTGCCGCGGCTGTTACACCTATCATAAAGTTACTTGTTGTGGTTGATACTTTAAAAGGGATACGCATAATGGTATCCATAGCCAGCACCTTTAACGCGCCTGATCCTATTCCTAACAATCCGGATATGGTGCCGGCAAACATCATCATAAAAAAGCCGCCACCTACATTTTTAACGTTGTAAGCCACCGTGCCCTGGCGCGATGGATATGTACTGTTCAGTTTGAGTTTTTCGGCAAGTTTACTTGGTTGCTGATTAATAATTTCAACCTTTTTCTTTAAAGACATAATGGCCGACAGGATCAATATCACCCCAAATAATATAGCGATGTAATGAGTTGGGATATAAACAGCAATCAACGCGCCCACCATGGCCCCGGCTGTTGTGGCAATCTCCAAAAACATACCCAGCCTGATATTGGTGATACCCTCTTTAACATAAGCCGCGGCCGATCCCGATGAAGTAGCAATTACCGATACCAGCGAAGCGCCGATGGCATAATGAATATCAACCTTTAATAACAGTGTGAGCAAGGGAATAATAACCACACCACCACCCAAGCCGGTTAGCGAACCCAGTAATCCCGCAAAATACGAGCCGATAAGTATAATAAGCGTTAGTACAATTACCGACATAATTTGCAGCAATGTTGAATTGCGAAAGTAACAATAACTTTTTTAGATAGCCACTAACCCTTTCACAAGTATTTTAATATATAACGCAGATTATGCCCTTTGCGTTAATTTGTTTTACTATTTTAAGCCCTTAAAACTTAAATCCATGAACAAGAAAGCCTGCCTGCTTTTATTCCTTTCGGCCTTGATGCCCGTTTTGCTTTTGGGGCAAACTAAACTGCCTGCCAATATGTTTTTACGCAAGCTACCCAACGGCCTGGATGTACTGGTGGTTGAAGATAATAGTGTACCACTTGCAACTATCATGATCACCTGCAAAAATGGATCATACACCGAAACGCCAAAGTTTAACGGCCTGAGCCATTTGTACGAGCATATGTTTTTTAAAGCCAATAAGGATTATAAAAACCAGGACGATTTTTTAGATAAGGTAAGTGAGCTGGGGATGCAGTTTAACGGATCGACCACCTATGAAAACGTAAACTATTATTTTACGCTGCCAAAATTCAACTTAAACCAGGGACTTGATTTTATGAACTCGGCTATCCGCTACCCATTGTTTGACAGCAAGGAAATGGCTAAGGAAAATGTGGTTGTTGACGGCGAATTCCAACGGCAGGAATCGAGTCCGGTCTTTGCTTTGAGCAATGCTATGGACCACCACATGTGGGGCAGCCTGTACAGTCGTAAAAACGCCATAGGTGACCATGATGTTATCCGCTCGGCCACACCCGACCTGATGGATTCCATTAAAAACAAATACTATTACCCTAATAACGCCTTGCTAACCGTTGCCGGTGACGTTGCGCATGAGGATGTTTTTAAAAAGGTAGAAGCTATTTATGGCAGCTGGAAACCATCGGGCTTTGATCCATTTAAAAAATGGCCCATCCCTGAGTTTAAACCGCTGATAAAGCCGGATTATTTTATTATTGAATCAGACCTGAGCAACGTGCCTTTTATTATGATAGACTGGCAGGGGCCCGATACCCGTACCGATATTCCATCAACCTACGCGGCAGATGTGTTTAGCTATATATTAAATCAAAACTCATCCACGCTAAAAAAAGCGTTAGTACAATCGGGTCTGGCGCTTGATATAAACATCAGTTATTTAACCTTAAGTCATGTTGGCCCTATCACCCTTTTTGTGGTACCCAATCCCAATAAAATTAAGGAATGCATGGCCGAAGTAAAAAGGCAACTTGCGCTGATGGACAAGGATGACTATGTAACTGATGAACAAATTGCCACTTCCAAACAAAAACTGGGCATCCTTAAGGTTCAGGAAGAAGAGGTAGCATCCGATTTTGTGCAGGTATTATCGTTCTGGTGGTCGTCGGCCTCTCTTAATTACTTCACTACCTATAATGCGAGGTTAAACAAGGTAACCCGTGCCGATCTGCAAAACTATGTACGCAAGTATATTAAAAACAAACCCTATTGCGCCGGGATGCTTATCAACCCCACCCTTGCCGCACAAGTTGATCCCAAAACCTTTTTTACAGCATCAAACTCATTAAATCAATGAAGAAACTATTAACAACCATCCTGTTTGTATGCAGCGGCATATCTATGGTTTTGGCTCAAACAGAAACTACCTCGTTTGATGTGGATGGCATAAAGGTGATATTTAAACCAACCTTAAAAGAGATCATTAATGTACGCATGTACTATCGGGGCGGTGTAACCAATTACCCTGCGAGCCAGGCTGGTATTGAAAGCTTTGCGCTGGAAGCAACCAATGAATGTGGCACAAAAAAATACACAGGCAATGTTTACAAAGACAGGGCCGATAAATATGGCATCAACATAGGCTCGAACTCAGAATATGATTACGGCAATATCCAGATGGAATGCGTTGCCAAATATTTTAACGAGGGCTGGGACCTGTTTACCGAAGCTATTGTGAACCCTATTTTTGATGCCGGTGAGGCTGAGCTTTTAAGGAACAAAATGATTGCAAAGGTAAAAGGCAATCAATCAAACCCGGACAAACAAGCAGAACACCTGGTATTGCAAAATGCCTTTGAGGGTACCCCATATGCTACAGATCCTGATGGCACCGAAGAAATTTTGAGCAAACTTACAGCCGCTGATCTTAAAAGCTACTACAACTCTATATTAAATAAAAACCAACTGTTTATTGTGGTTGCTGGTAAGGTTGATAAAGCGGAGCTTATTGCAAAAATTAAAGCATCATTTTCAGGTTTACCGTCAAAACCTTATAATCCGGTAACCCTGGAAGAGCCCATCTGGAATGATTATCATTTACTAAAGGAAAACAGAAACCTGCAAACTAATTACATTAATGGCATTATGAATTCGCCAAAATTTAACAGCCCCGATTATGTGCCCTACCGCGTTGGGGTCTCGGCCCTGGGCGGCTCGCTTTTTAGCGAATTGCGCACAAGGCTTAACCTTTCTTATGATCCGGGTACATATTCGGTAATGCAGCAAATGCCATATGGTATTATGTATGTAAGTACAACTAATCCAAAAGAGGCAGTACTGGCCATAAACAGGCAGGTAAAAAAAGTATTAAGCCATGGTTTAACTCCCGAAGGTTTACAGCGTATAAAAAGCAGCTTTATTACCACAAACTATATCAAGCAGCAAAGCACCGCATCAATTACCGGCAGCCTGGGCATTGCCGAAATTTTAGGCGGATGGCAAATTGCCGATGACCTGCCAAAACTGATAGAAAAAGTAACCGTAGACCAAATTAACCAGGCCATGTACAAGTATATTGTAGGCCTGAGATGGAGTTACCTCGGCGACCCGGAAAAAGCCACCGAAGCGGCTGAGGCGTTTAAGAAGGTGATCAGGAATGATTAGTTCATTGGTTCATTGGTCATTGGTCATTGGTCATTGGTCATTGGTCATTGGTCATTGGTCATTGGTCATTGGTCATTGGTCATTGGTCATTGGTCATTAAGTTAACTTGAAATTATGGGTAATCGTTTAGAAGATTTGGAAATTTATTCGTTATCCGAATCATTTGGTGAAAGCATATGGGACGTGGTTATTAAGTGGGATTACTTCGCTAAGGATACTATTGGCAAACAACTGGTAAGATCCGCAGACTCCATTGCCGCTAATATTGCCGAGGGCTTTGGGAGATTTCATTATAAGGAGAACAAGAATTTCTGTTATTTCAGCCGGGGATCGATTTTGGAAACAAAAACATGGCTGCATAAAGCCAAAAGCAGGAAGTTAATTGAGGAAGATGCTTATCACCTACTGATTAAAAAATTAGAGCTAATCCACTTAAAGCTTAATGCTTACATAAAATTTATCGGCAAAAATATACCCACCAATGACCAATAACAAGCGCAGCTTAATGACCAATTACCACCATTAAATTCATCGACAAAAAAATAACAGTCAATGACCAATGACCAATGACTAATGACTAATTTCGCGAATGGGTTATAAAAGTTTACAGGCTTGTATTGCCGATCTGGAAAAGCATGGTCATTTGGTACGGATTAAGGAGGAGGTTGACCCTTACCTTCAAATGGCAGCCATTCACCTCCGGGTATTTGAAAACCAGGGGCCAGCCATACTTTTCGAGCAGGTTAAAGGCAGCAGGTTCCCCGCGGTATCCAATCTGTTTGGTACCCTGGAGCGTTCGAAATTTATTTTCCGGGATACGCTGGACAAGATCAAAACTCTTGTCGAAATAAAAAACGATCCGCTTAAGGCCATAAAACAGCCTTTTAAATACGCCAACGTAGCGCTTACTGCCCTATCGGCCCTGCCTATGAAAGGCAGCAGCAACGCCCCGGTAACGTTCGGTAAATGTAAGATCAGTGATATCCCGCAGATTGTGAACTGGCCCATGGATGGCGGCCCCTTTGTGACAATGCCGCAAGTGTACACCGAAGACGCCGATAAGCCGGGCATCATGAATGCCAACCTGGGCATGTACCGCATCCAGCTGGCCGGTAACGATTATATTTTGAACGAAGAGATAGGCCTGCACTACCAGCTGCACCGCGGCATTGGCGTACACCAGACCAAAGCAAACGCCAAGGGCTTGCCATTAAAAGTGAGCATATTTGTAGGCGGCCCGCCCTCGCACCCTGTTGCTGCGGTAATGCCCCTGCCCGAAGGCTTATCAGAGATGACCTTTGCCGGAGCCTTGGGTAACCGCCGTTTCCGTTATTTTTATGATGAGGAAGGGTTCTGTATTTCTTCGGATGCTGACTTTGTGATCACCGGCACAGTAATGCCGCTTGAAAACAAGCCCGAAGGCCCTTTTGGCGATCATTTGGGTTATTACAGCTTAAAGCACCCTTTCCCTTTACTAAAGGTCAATAACGTATATCACCGCAAGGATGCCATCTGGTCGTTCACGGTGGTTGGCCGCCCGCCGCAGGAGGATACCAGTTTTGGGGCGCTCATCCATGAGATCAGCGGTGCAGCCATCCCCAAGGAAATTCCGGGCCTGCATGCCGTTAACGCGGTGGACGCGGCAGGCGTACACCCGTTGTTATTTGCTATCGGCAGTGAGCGTTATACACCCTACATTAAAGAGCGTAAACCGCAGGAGATACTGACCATTGCCAATCACATATTGGGCAAAAGCCAGCTGAGCCTGGCCAAATACCTGCTGATTGCCGCGCAGGAAGATGACCCGTCACTGGATGTAAACAATATCGAAGCATTCCTGCTGCACATACTACAGCGCGTCGACCTTACGCGCGACCTCCACTTTTATACCCGTACCACTATAGACACCCTTGACTATAGCGGAGATGGACTCAACACCGGCAGTAAAGTAGCCATCACCGTTGCCGGCGACATCAAGCGTGAACTGTGGACAGCATTGCCATCCTGGTTCGATCTGCCTAAACCGGTAAGCAACTACAAAATGGCTATGCCTGGTGTGCTGATGGTTGAAGTACCTAAACACGTGAACCATAAGGACATAGACAACATCATCAGCATTATAGAGTACCGGCTGAAAGAAGAGGAAGAAGAGCTGAATGGCTTGCCATTAATAGTACTATGTGACGATGCCGCTTTCGCTGCCCAAAACATCAGCAACTTTGTTTGGGTAACCTTTACCCGCAGTAACCCATCGCACGATATTTACGGCATAGGCAGCTATACCGAGCATAAACACTGGGGCTGTACCGGTCCGCTTATTATTGATGCCCGCATTAAGCCTCACCATGCCCCTGTACTGGAACGGGACCCGGAAGTTGAAAAATCAGTTGACAAAATGGGCGAAAAAGGCGGAGCGCTTTACGGGATAATTTAGGACTGAAGACAGAAAGATAATGAGCCACAAGTGTTCCACTGGAACGTGTGGAACGCCCCGAACGGTGTGGAACACTATTTGCACTGACAGTCAACACTTTAAGCTTTTACAAAACACAAGACGGAACACCTTTATATTTGATTATCAATTAGTTATAATTTAAAGAAAATCAACATAACATTCAATTTTTCCTGGTGCTTTGCAAGCAAAATCGGCTAAATCCTGCAAAATCCTTAAACGGCGCGGCCTCTTAAACACCTAAAAAATAAACAATGAGTGAAAAATCGTGTTTATCTTTGACTGCTATGAAAAACATCTTTCTATATATCTCCATATTTCTGCTTGCCTGTGGCTGCAAAAAAAAAGACGTACCATACTACACCATATCCAGGGTAACAAAATCTGATACTGCCAGTAAAGTTATTGTTAATATCAACGCACGCTTAACCCAGTCCCAATTGCTTAGCATCGCCGGGAAAATAAGATCAGATAGCGCCGCATTGCCCAACCTGCAGCTTTGCTACATACTACCTGGCCATAGCGATAAAAATACCGGTTCAAATAACTTTTATGCTGTTGCCAAATATCCCGGTGCACAGGTTACTACCATGCAGGATACCCTGAAAGATACCGAAGGCAACATTGTACGCTTAAAAACAACAGGGGTATCTGCACAAACAGCTAAAAAACTTATCGGCTTTCATCCCAAGGAACTAAAAGATCAAAACTTTTATGGACACTTTATTGATGATAATAACCATACCGTTATCATTCCCTTCAGGGATTTAACCGACCCCAAAAAGGAATATTATATCCTTGAGCTGGATACAACCGGCAAGGTGGTTTCGGCAACTATCCCAACTGTAGTTAAAAAGGATGGGGTTGAAAAATGGTTTGTTACCGACCGGGGCGACTATATTACTATAAAAGATAGTGTACTTACCCAATACTCTATTGACGACCTTGGTGTGCCTTATAATAGTATCAAATCGGGCATGTAAAATATATTTGTATTAATTATATCTATTTTTATCTATTTATATCTATCGCTCTAACTAAAAATTAAGTTAAAAAGGGATAAATTTTTCCTTTTCATAATTTATACCAATATATTTATAGTGTCTAAAACATTATGAAATATATGACCCGAAATCTTATTAAAACTTTAGCACTTAGTGTTATTGGGGTGTTCAGCTTTTGCATAGCGATTGCCCAACCCCGCTTACCGGAAGGATACTTTTGGAAAAAGCTTCCAAACGGACTGGAAGTAGTTGTTATTGAAAACAGCAAGGTGCCCCTGGCCACCATAGAAATTGCTGTAAAAAATGGCGCCTATACCGAAGGCCCGGAATTTAGYGGCCTCTCTCACCTTTTTGAGCACATGTTTTTTAAAGCCAATAAGGATTACCCTAACCAGGAAGCATTTTTAAAACGCACCCAGCAATTGGGCGCCATCTGGAATGGCACTACCGATGTAGAGCGTGTAAACTATTTTTTCACTTTTGACAGGGACAGCCTTAATGCCGGTTTAAAATTCATGAACGCCGCCATCCGTTTCCCTATTTATCGTGAGGAGGATATGAAAAAGGAACGCCCTGTTGTTGACGGCGAGTTTCAGCGTGCCGAAAGCGACCCGGGTTTTCAACTGTGGTATGGCATCCAGCAAAAACTTTGGGGCGACCTTATCACCCGTAAAAACCCTATCGGGATCCATGAAGTGATCAATACCGCTACGCCCGGGAAGATGATGATCATCAAAGACAAATATTACTTCCCCAACAACAGTTTGCTTACTATTTGCGGCGATGTAAAACATGAAACAGCATTTGCCATGGCCGAGAAGATATTTGGCGACTGGGCCAGCAGTGGTTTCAATCCGCATGAAAAATACCCTATCCCTCCTTTTAAACCATTAACCAAAAGCGAGTATTTTATAAAGGAAAGCACCATAGCGCAAACACCATCTATACAACTTTCATGGCAGGGCCCGTCATATTTAACAGATTCGGCATCTACTGTGGCTGCGGATGTATTTAGTACTATTTTGGGTTTAAATTCATCAAAACTACAACAGGCCCTGGTTGATAAAGGCCTGGCAAGCAGCGTTTATGTAAGCTATACCACCAGCAAATACGTTGGCCCCATTGATATGGGTATCGAGCCCAACCCTACTAAGCTAAAGGAATGCTATGATGAAGTAATAAACCAGGTAAGCCAATGGAGCAAAGCTGATTACTATACCGACGAACAGCTAAAAGATGCCCAGGCTATTTTATTAAGAAACAGCATCCATCGTAAAGAAAAACCATCATCGCTGGCCAGCCAGCTGAGCTACCAATGGTGCAGTACCTCGCTTAATTACGGTACCGATCTGGACAGTAATTACCAGAAAGTAACCCGCGCTGATATCAAAAAATTTGTGGATACTTATATTATAGGTAAGCCATACGCCGCAGGTATAATCATAGCACCTGATTTAAGTAAACAATTAAATGTAGCTTCATTTTTTGTAGCTAAGTAATTTTAAAACATCTTATCATGATGAAGAAATATGTATTCACCCTGCTGATTGCAGCGGCGATAGGAAATATAAAAACAGCGCAGGCACAAAAAGCCGCCTATGAAACCACCGTTGATGGCGTAAAGGTAATTGTGCAGCCAAGCGGAAACGATATTGTAGAGATACAAACCATTATAAAAGGCGGCGTACAAAATTACAGGGCCGACAAAATGGGGATCGAATCGATGGCCATGAACGCGCTTACCGAGTGCGGAACCGTTAAACACGATAAAAACAGCTTTAAGGATTTATTGGATAAAGTAAGCGCTACCGTTTATGGTTACAGTAATAAAAATTATTCGGTAGTGCGCATGAACTGTATTAAAAGCGACCTGGATGTGGTATGGCCTTTATACGTAGAGGCCATGACCCAGCCCCGCTTTGATGTTAAAGAGTTTACCCGCATTAAGCAGGATGCTATTAACCAAATAAAAAGCATGGATTCGAGACCTGATGTGGCTATTGATAAATTTGCCGACAAAACAGCTTTCGCTAACCGGGATTATGCCAAGGACCCTGCCGGTACAGTTGATATTATTACTAAATTAACTCCCGAAGAAACAAAAGCTTATTACTCATCTATCTTCACCAAATCGCGTTTGATAATTGTTGTAGTTGCTGATCTTGACCAGGCTACCATTGAGGCGAAAGTAAAAGCTATGCTTGATGGTGTAAAAAAAGGTCCGGCGTTTGAATTTAAAAAATCATCGTTCAGGGTTTATAAAAACAGTATTAATGTAGAGTCGCGCGACCTGGCTACCAATTATGTGGAAGGCGTAACCAGCGGCCCTATCCCCGGCAACCAGGATTTTGATGCGTTTAACGTAGCGATGAGGATATTTGCCAACCGTCATTTTTTGGATATACGTACCAACAATGGTTTATCCTATGCGCCACAGGCCTGGTTTAGCGTAGGGCAAACATCAACAGCCAGGTTTTCGGTATCAACTACACAACCGGATAAATACATAGCGGTATTTGATAAACTGGTTGATAAGGTAAAAACCGAGGGCTTTAAACCCGAAGAGGTTGCCAACATGAAGATAACCTACCTTACAGGTTTTTATTACAAAAACGAAACCAACAGCGCCCAGGCATCGTCAATAGCATCAAACGAGGTGCTGTTCAACAACTGGAAACGCTCATTAACCCTGGTTGACGATGTTAAAAAACTAACAACCGAGCAGGTAAACGACGCCTTTAAAACTTATATCAACAACATTGTGTGGGTATACCAGGGCGATCCTAAAAAAGTAAACCAGGTATTGTATATCAACGGAACTTTAAATAAAGGCGAAAACGGAGCTAATCATTAAAAAAGTCAAAATTAAAAAGTCAAAAGTCAAAATTGCCATGCAGTTTTGACTTTTGACTTTTATAGAGAGTTTCACCAAACCAATTTTCCGCGCCCCCTTTTTTTGAATTTTGAATTTTGAATTTTGAATTTTGAATTTTGAATTTTGAATTTTGAATTTTGAAT